>JABXIP010000136.1 GCA_013373005.1 Cytophagia bacterium
GTCGCTGAGGGCAAGAACAAAATGACAGTGATAAATGCAATCAGGGCAAAACTCATTGCTACAGTCTTTGCCCTGATCAGAGATGATAGAAAATATGAAAAAATCTATATCCCAAACCTTGCTTAATCCATAAGAATAGGGAGGGCTAAAAGGGTGGGGCTCAACCTACCAACTCATTACCTGCGGAACGGACTCAGGGTTTTTGATTGAGAAGGGGAAGAGTGTTTTGGAGGAGTTGGGGGAGTAGCCCTTAAACTAGTCTTAGTGTCTCACTAAGACTTCTTGGTAAATTTATTGGTCTTGGACGCTAAGATCAAGAAAAGTAGCCCCCATCTCCTGTCTTCCCCCGTTGGAGGAAGACGGTACTGAGTGCTTCGAAGAGCATGTTCATATAATTCTAGCAGAAAGTACTGTCCCTCTCTACGGGGAGGGCTAAAAGGGTGGGGCTCAACCTACCAACTCATTACCTGCGGAACCGATTCAGGTTTTTTAATTGATAAGGGGAAGAGTATTTTGGAGAGGTTGGGGTAACTTTTTAGCTAAACTGCGTTGTAATGCAGTTTAGGTTTTGTTGTAGGTAGTTATTTTATTTTCATTTTATCAGTCAAATCTATTTCAGTTGTTCCGCCATATCCAAATTTCACTTTCACCCTGTTGTTATCAAGTTGTTCAATAATGACACCTTTGTTAACTGATATATCAGAAAACTCCTTTGGGATTCTAATTTTTGAATCTTTTACGATAACAAAAAGCATATATACTGTCCATCCAAATGAACTTATTCCAATTTGCTCGAAATCAGCTTTTAAATCATTAGCGAATCGCTCAACAATTGCTCGCTTTGTATTCTTTCCAATTTCTGGTTTGTATGGATTCCAATGATGATTCCAAATGTCCCTTTTTGATTCGAATGATAAGCCATCCCATTCTTCAAAGGTTAATTCTTCCGTTATTGGGTTTATTCGGCTCTTCATTTTAATTACCTACAACGTTAGCTATGCGCCGCCCTGGTGGCGGTTATATTTCATATAGATTGAGAAAAGGTGCTTATAGCCGTCCATATTGGTGTGCTAAAAGGAACTTTGTCTTTTTTAGAAAATCACAGAGATCAATAAGATGGTGTGTGTTTTTCTTCAATGAAGAACGCACTTTGGGAGGAGTTTTGCAAGGGGCTAAGCTGCCAGATTTGGGAGATTCTTCGCTTCGCTCTGAATGACAGGTAAAGCGGAACTGCATCTGTTGGCATCATTCAGAAGTCGTATTATCCAGGTTTAACCGAAGATAATACGACTGACGAATCTAGCTAGTCTCAGCCTGCCTTTGTCGGCCGATAGGCGAGAGGCTAATCCTAGAATAGTTTAGAGATGTTTTAGTATTTACTTCACCCTGTAGCCATATAGGTATTCTTCAGTGTCAAGCACTTTGCCATCTGGGGAATAGTACTTCAGAGTGCCATGGTATTTGTCCATTGCGTGTTCAATTTCAATTGCTAAAGCCCCATCGTGCGAATAAAATTTCCAGACCCCATTTTTTAAGCCGTTTTTGTACAGTCCTTCTGCCTCTTTGTTTCCATTTTCCAGGTATATCACAGAGGCTCCGTTGTTGACATGGTTCGCCATTTCAAAAGTGGCATTTACCTTCCCAGAAGGGAAGTAGTAGGTACCGATTGCATCGACTCCTGGCTTTACATCAACCTTAAAGAAGAGGTCTCCATTTTCATTATAACTGTTGCAATAGTCGCTAAGCAAACCTTCTGAGTAGGTGCATTCACTTTGGAGTTGTCCATTTGGGTAGTAAAATTTCCATACACCAGTTTTTAATCCGTTAACTCGCTCACCTTCAGCAGCAATTTTTCCGGTAGATTCACTATTTCCTGTTGTTAATACATTGGTGTTATGATAAGTTTTGGAGTAGCCATTGAATTCATGTTCTTCGGTTACCTTGCCATTTTCATTAGTGGTTTGAAAGATTTCAGTTGCATTTCCTAACTCGAAAATCCTAATGGTTTTGTTACCTTTTTCATCTATGGTAATGTACTGGCTAAGCCCCATGGTGTTATATATAAATGAAGTGCTCAGTCTGCCATCTTCATTCAAATAATCCATTTGCTTTATGTAGTTGACGCTCATTGGGTCTTTTAGAGATTCCTCAATGATAGCCCTGGCCATAGGGTCTTCGAATCGCACTAAATAGCTGTTGATAAGTTCTCCTGAAGCACGTTTGAAATCTACGGTTACCTTTCTGATAAAGCTCTGCCCAAAGTCTATTGTAAAAGTTCTGATTGGGTTTTCCTGAATGCTCTCAATAACAGATGAATTGTCTATGCTAGTTAGAAATTGATAGCCCTGTGTAGTCAGGTTGTCATTCTGTGATTGAAGTGAGAAAGAACAGAAAGCAATTAGGGTGAATAAATAGAGGTACTTCACGATGAGGTTTTAAGGTGAAAGGAATTTAGGGCAATGATAATAAAATTAAAGTTAAGGGGCCGGACAGGTAGGGGCGAACTCTGCCACACTTAAAGGGTAGTTTCATCCGTTAGCGTCATTCGGTTCCGATGTTTCGGAGGAGTATTATCTAGATGAATACTAAAGATAATGCGACTGAAGAATCTCCTTGGCTGATCCACTAGTACTTATCATTCTTTCTCCTAGGCTTTGGAGGTTTGAAAAGGCTATAATCGCAGGCCTTATTCTGCTTATACTCGATTTTATATTCTGTAAGCAGCTGTGCAATTATTCGATGTGTTTCAGTTTCATCCAGGCCTAACTTTTCTCCAAGTTCAGTCTCGCTTAGGCGGCCATTGTTTTCTCTAAATAGCTTGAAGTACTTCTCTTTGATGCTCATGTTCAGATTGCTTTTTGTGCGACTATCATCATATGTGGACTAAAGGGTAGGAGGTAACTATCATTTTCAGTGACTGAAATCAGTTCAAGTAAGGTTCTCCTTCTGTCGCAATTCAGCATGCTGGCAAAGTAGTCTTTGTCTAACCAAGCCATTCCTTCAATGGCGTAGGTGTTGATATAAGTCAAACCCTCTGTGAGAAACTCCTTTTTCAACTCATCAGGCCGATGATAATAAGCTTCAGCTAATAGCCAGGGGAAGTCATCCGGTGGGTTGTGAATTCCGGTGGCTAACTCTTCCTTGCACATTTCAAAAAAGGGCTTTCTGTGGATCAGGCCATGTAAAAGGCCAACCAAGGTAGATGCCGTATAATTAATGGCAAA
>JABXIP010000359.1 GCA_013373005.1 Cytophagia bacterium
CAGGTAGAGTAAATCAGCACTCCGCCCGGTTTCAGGCTTGGCCAGATATCGGCCAGAATGCGCTGCTGACGAGTGGCACAAAGCTTTACTGCTTCAGGGCTCCATTCGTTCATAGCTTCAGGTTCTCTGCGGAAAAGCCCTTCGCCAGAGCAAGGCGCATCAACCACAATCAAATCGAACTGCACATTGAGCCGTTCAAAACGGCTGGGGTCGTTATTGGTGATTACTACGTTGGGGTGACCCCATTTGGTAAGGTTTTCAGAGAGAATATTTGCCCGGGTTTTGATGACCTCATTGCTAACCAGAAGGCTGTTTTCGTTGAGGATACTGCTGATGTGAGAGCTTTTTCCACCTGGTGCACCACATAAATCAAGCGCCAATAATTCCTCTTTCAAATCGACTGACTGCTTAATGATTTGTTCCAGCACCATAGAACTGGCCTCCTGCACATAATAGCCACCGGCATGAAAGGCAGGATCGAGCGTAAAGGTTGGGCGTTCGGTTAGGTAAATACCATTATCTGCCCAGGGAATTGCTTCGCCTTCCAACTTACCACTGTAGTTTTTGAAAGGGTTGAAGCGAATGCTTGTAGGAGAATCTGTATTGAGAGACTGGAAGAAGGCCTCAGCTTCTGTGGGGAGAATTTGTTGGATTTGGGATTGGAATTCTAAAGGGATCATTAAACCTTATAAGCCGTTGAATGAAGATTTTCTGAAAGTACAAAAGAACTTTGAACATGTCCAAGATTGGCAATAGTAGATAGTTTGTTCAGGATAAATGTCTCGTATACCTCCATGTTCTTCACCACTATTTTCAATAAGAAGTCATAGTTGCCGGCAATGTGGTAGCACTCCATTACTTCGGGGTATTGACTCACTTCATTCACAAACTTTTCCAGATAGGATCTGGAATGTTTGGTGAGGCTAATAGAGATGAAAGCAATCAGTCTAAGTCCAAGTTTTTTGTTGTCAACCAGGGCAACATACTTCTTGATCAATCCATCTCTTTCAAGTCTTTTCACCCTTTCAAAAACCGGAGTGGTGGATAGATTCAATTGGTCGGCCAAGGCCTTTGTAGTTATTCTGGCATCGCCCTGAAGGATTTCCAGGATTTTAATGTCAACAGCGTCAAGCTTCAGCATAGAATTTTATTCTAGTGGTGCCTCAAATTTAAAGAATGAAAATGGATATTTTCTGATAAATGATTTGATTGTAGAATGATATTCTAATTATATCAACTGAGGTGGGTGAATGATATAAATAGATTAACTTCTGCATAGATTTGTGCCTGTGTTTTTAGCGTCATTCAGAGGGAGTCCCTGCAAGGGACGACCGAAGAATCTCCAACGGATGGCACCGAGGTAAGGAAGGGTGTTCACTCGAGCAGATTCTTCGCTTCGCTCTGAATGACGGTTAAGGAACAGCATCAACTAACCTATGGAAGATTTACTAAAGAAGTTTGAGGAGAAAAGGCCGGAGATTGTCTTTGAGTGGCAAGATCAGGAAACTGAGGCAGAAGGATGGGTAGTCATCAACTCCCTTAGAGGTGGCGCAGCTGGCGGTGGAACCCGTATGAGAAAAGGTCTAAATAAAAGAGAAGTAGAGTCGCTTGCCAAAACCATGGAAGTGAAGTTCACTGTTTCAGGTCCTCCTATAGGTGGAGCGAAATCAGGTATCAACTTCGACCCCAAAGACCCTCGAAAAGAAGGTGTACTTCGCAGATGGTTTACTGCAGTGAGCCCATTGCTCAAATTCTACTATGGTACTGGTGGTGATTTGAATGTAGACGAAGTGCATGAAGTAATCTCTATGACTGAGGAGGCCGGAATCTGGCACCCACAGGAAGGCGTTTTCAACGGACATTTCAAACCGAACGAAGCTTCAAAAATTAATCGAATCGGCCAGCTGAGAAATGGAGTGGTCAAAGTGATTGAAAACCCATTTTTCTCTCCAGATGTCACCCGCAAGTATAAAATTGCCGATATGATCACTGGCTACGGGGTAGCTGAAGCAATTCATCATTATTACAATATCTGGGGTGGTGATTACAAAGAAAAGAGAGCCGTCATCCAGGGATGGGGCAATGTTGGAGCAGCAGCAGGGTTCTACTTGGCTCAGATGGGCGTTTCCGTAGTAGGTATCATCGACAGAGAAGGTGGAGTCTTAAGACAAGAAGGCTTTAGTCTGGAAGAAGTCAGGCAGCTGTTTCTGACTAGACAAGGCAACCAGCTGGTAGCTGATGATATGATTCCTTATGAGGAAATCAATGAGCAAATCTGGGATTTGGACTTTGAGATTTTTGTTCCGGCAGCTGCATCGAGGTTAATCACTAAAGATCAGGTAGACCGTATGATTGACTCCAAACTTGAGGTGATCTCTTGCGGAGCCAATGTGCCATTTAACGATCCTGAGATTTTCTTTGGAGAGACCGGTTTATATGCAGATAGCAACCTCTCGGTGATTCCTGATTTCATTGCTAACTGTGGAATGGCGCGCGTTTTTGCGTATCTTATGCAAAGGGGAGTGGCGCTCACCGATGAGGCCATTTTCAGCGATACTTCTCAGATTATTGAGAAGGCACTTCAGAATGTTTATGGCATTTCTGACAAGAAAACAGGAATTTCAAAGCGTGCTTTAGAGCATTCTCTGAAGCAATTGGTTTGAGCCTGAGCCCCCTCTCAGTCTCCCCCAAAGGGGGAGATGGTTCTTCAGTGCTTTGAAAAGTTCATGGCTGTGAGGAGTCGTAGGAAGAGAAAAAGAGAAAATAACAAAAGGTAAACTATGCCATTTTATCATCACCTTGGAAAAATGCCGCATAAACGGCACACTACCTTCAAAAAGCCTGATGGAGGTTATTACTATGAGCAGCTTTTTGGCACCATCGGTTTCGATGGCATGTCTTCGCTGCTCTATCATGTGCACCGACCGACACAGGTAAAGGAAGTCATCAAGTCATATGATGTCTCTCCCAAAATTGCGGTAGACAAGAATATGCTGTCTCTTGGGTTGAAGGGCTTTGCTGTAGAACCTAAGGCAGACTTTCTGGAAAGCAGAACACCGGTACTGGTTAACAACGACTGTCATATTGTGCTGGCTGCTCCACAGAAATCTTTGAAGGATTATTTCTACAAGAATACAGATTGCGATGAGTTGATCTTTATTCACGAGGGTAAAGGAACGCTTAGAACCTTGCTTGGAAATCTCAGCTTCAGTTATGGTGATTACCTGATGATTCCGCGAGGAATGATCTATCAGATCGATTTCGAAACGGAGCAGAACAGGCTCTTTATTGTCGAGTCTCACCGACCTATTTATACGCCTAAGCGATACAGAAACTGGTTTGGTCAGTTGCTGGAACACGCTCCCTATTGCGAGCGCGACCTGAGAAGGCCAACAGACCTGGAAACACATGATGAAAAGGGTGACTTCATCATCAAGGTGAAAAAGCAGGGGATGATTCATGAGTATGTCTATGCCACACATCCATTCGATGTGGTAGGCTGGGATGGCTACAACTATCCGTATGCCTTCTCCATTCATGATTTCGAACCAATCACTGGTCGCGTGCATCAACCACCACCAGTGCATCAAACCTTCGAGACCGATGCTTTTGTGGTCTGCTCATTTGTGCCAAGGCTTTATGATTATCATCCAGAGGCAGTTCCAGCTCCATACAATCACAGCAACATAGATTCTGATGAGGTGCTTTACTATGTAGATGGCGACTTTATGAGTCGTAATAATATTGAGCGGGGAATGATTACGCTACATCCGGCCGGTATTCCTCATGGCCCTCATCCGGGAGCTATGGAACGCAGCCTGGGCAAGAAATCTACGGAAGAGTTAGCAGTGATGGTAGACACCTTTAAGCCGCTAATGGTGACAGAGGAAGCGATGAAGATTCTGACCAAAGACTATCATAAGTCGTGGCTTGAATAGTTTATGGTTTAAGGTTAAAAGTTCAATGTGAGAGCCACTTTAAACTTAAAACATTGAACTAGTCGGTGGTAGCTGATCACCAGTCTAAAAAAGAAAAGTAACAAGTAAATAATAGAATATGGCAACAGAGAACGTAACCTATTCAGGAGAGAAAATATTTAAGGAAGCTCAGGACTTCCTCCCAATTAACGGGACAGATTATGTAGAACTGTATGTGGGCAATGCCAAGCAGTCGGCTCACTTCTACAAAACTGCTTTTGGTTTTCAGTCGGTAGCTTATGCCGGTTTGGAAACTGGATTGAAAGACCGCGTGTCCTATGTATTACAGCAGGATAAAATCCGCCTCGTACTGACCTCACCACTTAAGCAAGATGGTCCAATCAATGCCCATATCAACAAACATGGAGATGGTGTGAAGGTAGTGGCGCTTTGGGTTGATGATGCCACCAAGGCTTGGGAGGAAACGACCAGTAGGGGAGCCGAGTCATTTATGGAGCCTGTCAAGGAGGAAGATGAGCATGGCCACATCATCAAAAGTGGTATTCATACCTATGGCGAAACCATCCACATTTTCGTGGAAAGAAAGAACTATCATGGAGCCTTTATGCCGGGCTTTAAGGAGTGGAAGTCGGATTACAATCCATTAGAAGTGGGCTTGAGATATATCGACCACATGGTAGGCAATGTAGGTTGGGGTGAAATGAACAAATGGTGTGAGTTCTATGCAAAGGTCATGGGTTTTACTCAGTTAGTATCATTCGATGACAAAGACATCTCAACCGAATACACTGCACTCATGAGCAAGGTAATGAGCAACGGTTCAGGCAGGATTAAATTCCCGATCAATGAGCCGGCTGAGGGCAAGAAAAAATCTCAAATCGAAGAATATATAGAGTTTTATAATGGCGCTGGTGTGCAGCACATAGCGGTAGCCACTAACAACATCATAGATACTGTTACTCAATTAAGAGCTCGTGGAGTTGAGTTCTTGAGAGTGCCTGAGGTTTATTATGATGATGTACTGGACAGAGTGGGAGAGATTGATGAGGATCTCGAACCATTGAAAAAGCTGAATATCCTTATCGATAGAGACGATGAAGGATATTTGCTTCAAATCTTTACCCGACCTGTGTTGGACAGACCCACCATGTTCTTTGAGATTATTCAAAGAAAAGGAGCTCAGTCCTTCGGTAAGGGGAATTTCAAAGCCCTTTTCGAAGCGATAGAGAGAGAGCAGGAAGCGAGACAAACTTTGTAGAAACTATAAAAGAACGTCACTGCGAGCCTGCCTGTCGGTAGACAGGGAACGAAGCAGTCTCACAATTGAAGGAGATTGTTTCGTCCCAAACCTTTGCAAAGGCAAAGTTTGCTCCTCGCAATGACGGAAGCGATAATATGATCAAAGCAAACGATCCGAAACTAAAATCATGGGTAGAAGTACCTACCAATTCAGACTTTTCAATTCAAAATATACCATTCGGTATATTTAAAACAGATAGCCTTGGCCCAAGAGCAGCTACGGCTATTGGAGACAAGGTGCTCGATTTGGCTGTCTTGCAAAGAGAGGGCTATTTCGATGGACTGAATCTGCCTGAGGAGCTTTTCTCCAAACATGTATTGAATGACTTTATCGGTTTAGGGAAAGAGACCACTCGTGCCGTAAGGAACAGGATTTCTGATTTATTGGAAGAAGGCAATGAAGAGTTGAAATCTGATTCGAAGGTTTGTGAACAGGCCTTTTTCAGACAATCAGAAGTTGAAATGTGCATGCCAGTACATGTGCCGAACTACACTGACTTCTATTCTTCCGAACAACATGCCTATAACGTGGGCTGCATGTTCAGAGATCCGGCCAATGCTTTATTGCCTAATTGGAAACATTTGCCAGTGGGTTACCATGGTAGGGCTTCATCCATTGTAGTTTCTGAAACACCTTTCCACAGACCAAAAGGACAAACCAAAGCAGATGATGCCGAAATGCCTTCCTTCAACCCTTGCCGATTGCTAGATTTTGAGTTGGAAATGGCTTTTATCACTGGTAAGGAGAATGGGCTTGGAAACCCTATTTCAACTAATGAGGCTGAAGATTATATTTTTGGTTTTGTGATTTTCAATGATTGGTCTGCCAGAGATATGCAGAAATGGGAGTATGTTCCTCTGGGGCCATTTCTAGCTAAGAACTTTGCTTCACATATTTCACCATGGATTGTTACCATGGATGCCATGGAGCCATTCAAGGTAGAAGGTCCAGTTCAAGATCCCAAAGTACTTCCCTATTTGGAGTATGAAGGCAATTACCACTTCGACCTCAACCTACAGGTAGCCATTCAGCCTGAAAATCAGGAAGAGACAGTTGTGACTAATTCTAATTTTAAATACATGTATTGGAATTGTGTACAGCAGTTGGCTCACCATACGGTCAATGGCTGTAATATGCAGTTGGGAGATATGTATGCTTCAGGAACCATTTCCGGTCCAACTCCAGCTGAATACGGCTCCATGCTTGAGCTTTCATGGAAAGGAACCAAGCCCGTGGCGATGAATGGTGGTGGAGAACGCAAATTCATTCTCGACAATGATACCGTAATTATGCGAGGTCATGCTGAGCGAGATGGAGTGAGAATTGGTTTTGGTGAGGTTCGTGCTAAAGTGTTGCCTGCCAAATAATTAGAGCTTTTGTTTATATCTTGTTTAAATGTCGGCTGGTTGAGCCTCTCTTTCGTATGAGAATGAGATACTGATTTTTTGCAATGAAAATCTAATGATATGAGCAATTCCAAAACCAAAA
>JABXIP010000416.1 GCA_013373005.1 Cytophagia bacterium
CCAGTTGTCTGGAAGAAGCTACCTCTAGGTATCTGAATAGCGTTCTTCTCTTCGCTCAATTGTAGTCTTATTGAGATGGTTTGACCTCTTCTAACTCCTTCCGGAATTTCACCAATCATCTCCACTACAAAGGTTCCATTATTAATCTCAGGGAATTTCTTTCTGATTTCTAGTCTGTATTCCTGACCAGCAAAGTCGTAAGTACCTACAAGGCCTTCGTAAACCCTAGGAAGATAATGCTGATCTACATTAGCAGAGATTTTAAAACCATCAAGATCATCAATCTGAGCAATTGTAGTACCCTGATTAATAGACTGACCTATTTCTGCATTCACTGTAGAAAGCAACCCATCGATTGGAGCGGTCACATACAAATCGTTCAATTGTCTTTTAACGATTTCTAAACTTTCTTGAGAGGTTACAAGTCTTTCTTCATTCTGCTTTACTTGCGTTACAGAGTTAAGGGAATCAAATTCCTTTTGCTTCAAAGTATTTTCGCGGCTTGCCAATAATCTGTTGTACTGTCTCTTCGCGTTTAAGTACTCTTGCTCTGTAGCTACCTTATCATTATATAGTTTCTCAGTCCTCGTTAAAAGATCTCTAGCAGCATCAATATCAAAATCAAGAGTAATCACCCTTGCTCTCGAGTTAAATAGAGATTGCTGTAGATTATTGTTGGTGTTCTCAATATCATTTCTCAACCTGTTGGTTTGAGTTTGTTGCTGAATATAACTCATCTCCAAGCTGCTATTCTCTAGCTTAAGGATGGTATCACCCTTTTCAACTCTAACCCCACCTTCTAAGAATTTCTCTTGAACGTTTCCTCCAACTTTGGCGTCCATAAAAATGGTGGTCTTTGGCTGTACGGTACCTTCAATAGGAATATACTCCTGAAAAGGACCCTCAATAACAGCTTGTACACTGATCTTTTCTAATTCTACATTGAGTTTTGACGCATTGTCTGCAAAGACGAACACGTAGAGTATCAGATAAAGGATACCCCCACTTCCAAGAATGGTTACTATGCGTTTAGTAGTCCAGGTCTTCTTCTTAATTTTTCTATCCATTGCTATTTAGTCTAGTCGTGTTTTCTAATCCGACCTGCTTTTGACAACAAGGGTGCCACTTTTATAAAAAGCTTAAAATCAAAGAAATAGACTATTCTCGGAGCAAAAGGGTTGCATGGAAGTGTACAGATTTAAAACAGGGATTGATCGGAAACGAACACATTTGATCTAAACCTCAGAAGAAAAGGCATAAAAAAAGGCTCGGTATGGTCAGCACCGAGCCCAAAGGTCAAAAACTCAAAATATCTGAATTAATCTTTAAATTAATTCAAAACAACGTGTGCAATATAATGACTTTCAGTTCATCTGCAAAACCTATTTTTAACATAAATGTGTCTTTTTCACACAATGGATGAAAAATATAAGTACCTACTTAGATTTAGTAAATTTCAACTTTATTTAATTCTAAATTGATTTTTGAGTAATCACAGGCTCTTACCTTTTATTCTTCATTTATATGTACGATATCGATCTAATTTGCGTACTAATACGGACACTTTCTCCCGATAATCCTTTAAATTCACACCTATTGCCAATTGGCATCATTTCAGTTGTTAATAGCCCAAAATAAAATCAGTGGATAAGGAATTAGGAAAAATCTTGATCATCGATGACGATGAGGACGTGCTCATCGCAGCCAAACTATTATTAAAGAAACATGCCCGCGAGGTGATTATCGAGAAGAATCCTAAAAAGATTCCTTTCCTAATGAACAATGGCACCTACGATGTCATTCTCCTAGACATGAACTTTAGCCATGATACCACAAGTGGTAAAGAGGGCTTTTATTGGTTGGAGCAAATTCTAGAGGCAGACCCAAAAGCTGTGGTTATTCTTATTACCGCATTTGGCGATGTAGAAATGGCCGTTAAGGCTCTAAAAGAAGGTGCAACTGATTTTGTGTTGAAGCCATGGCAAAATGAAAAATTGATTGCTACCCTATCTTCTGCCATCAAACTGAAGCAGAGTTATAAGGAAGTAGAGAAACTCAAAAGTGCTAAAAAGCAGCTGGAAGATGACATCAGCAAGCCCTTCAATGATATTATTGGAGATAGCCCAGCCATGAAGAATGTCTTTAGCATTATAGACAAAGTGGCCGGCACCGATGCCAACGTATTAATTCTAGGTGAAAACGGTACCGGAAAAGAATTGGTAGCCAGGGCACTTCACAAAAGATCTTTACGAAAAGACAATGTATTTGTGGGCGTAGATATGGGCGCCATTACCGAAACACTTTTCGAATCTGAGCTATTCGGCCATAAAAAAGGTGCATTTACTGATGCCAAGGAAGATAGGGCCGGAAGGTTCGAAGTAGCTTCCGGAGGCTCTCTATTCCTAGATGAGATTGGTAACCTTAGTATGCCCTTGCAATCAAAGCTATTGACCGTTTTACAAGGCAGACAAGTAACAAGGATAGGAACCAATAAGCCGATGGACATAGACATCAGGCTAATTTGTGCTACCAATATGCCTGTGTATGAAATGGTGGCTGAAAACACATTCCGTCAAGATTTGCTCTACAGAATCAATACGGTGGAAATTCATCTGCCTCCACTAAGAGATAGACAAGACGATATAAACTTATTGGCCGACCACTTTGTGAAGGTCTATTCAGAGAAATACAGAAAACAACAGAAAAAAATAGCCCCTTCTACCTATAAGAAGCTTTCAAAATACTCGTGGCCAGGAAATATTCGAGAGTTGCAACATGCCATTGAAAGAGCCATTATTATGAGTGAAGGTAATGTGCTAATGCCCGATGACTTCTTCTTTCTTGTTCAGAAGGCAGATAGCCAAACTGAAGCAGCCGACAACCTAAATCTTGACGATGTTGAAAAGAATGTAATCCTAAGAGCCATCAACAAGCACTCGGGCAACATTTCCAAGGCAGCCAAAGAATTAGGGCTGACCAGAGCTTCCCTTTACCGAAGACTTGAGAAGCATGGGCTTTAAAAATATGAGAATTGCCATTCTAATTAGAGTCATCTTACTGATTGGCTCTATTTTTCTTTTGGCCTATACCTATTATGATGTTCCGAACAATGTAAACCTTGTATTTATAGGAATTCTCATTGCCGTTCAGATCTACTTTCTTATCAGAACATTGGATAAAACCAATCGGGAAATCGCTTCATTTCTCAGTTCAATTAAATACGATGACTTCACCACTACCTACCCTACTGCCGGGAGAGGTAGGTCTATGAATGAACTCTATAACGAATTCAACAGTGTGATTCGAAAGTTCAGAGAAATCAGAGCAGAAAAAGAAGCTAACTACCACTATTTCAGAACAATAGTTCAACATGTGGCCATTGGACTGGTAACCTTCAACAAACTAGGGGAAATACAAATAGTCAACAGTGCTGCCAAAAAGCTCATGGGAGTTGAGTCACTGAATAGCATCTTTGAACTCAGTAAAGTAAGCCCCAAACTCGTTGAATCTCTGGTCAAACTGAAGACCGGAGGTAGCGCCCTAATTGAATTGACCAATGAAGGAACTCGCACTCAGCTTTCTATTTATGTGATTGAGTTAGTACTGAGAGGCGAAGAATTCAAACTCGTTTCCATCCAAAACATTCAGTCTGAGCTCGAGGAGAAAGAGATGGATGCCTGGCAAAACCTCATTAGAGTACTTACTCATGAAATCATGAATTCGGTTACACCGCTTTCTTCATTGGCTAGTACCGTTGAAGTTAATCTGGTTGATAACATTGAAGACAACGTGCCTATTGAGAAAGAAGAGCTGGAAGATATCTATCTGGCCGTTCAAACCATTAAAAGAAGAAGTGAGGGTCTAATCAGGTTTGTTTCTGACTTTAGAAATCTTACCAGAATTCCAGAGCCTAAGATACATGAGATAGAGATTAGAAAGGTAATAGATCACATTAAGGTGCTTCTGGCGCATGATATGTTGGCCAGAGGGATTGAATTTGTGGTGAAGATTAACCCTAAAGACTTAAAGATCCATGTTGATAAAGAGCTGATCGATCAGGTACTGATTAATCTCATTCAAAATGCCATGCATGCTTTGGAAGATAAAGAAGGAGATAAAATGATTATTGTGAATGCCTATGTGAATGAATATGGAAGACCAACCATGAAAATTCGTGATAATGGCTCCGGAATTGATGAAGAAGCTCTAGGGAAAATCTTTATTCCGTTCTTCACAACCAAAAAGCAAGGATCCGGCATTGGCTTGTCTCTATCAAAACAAATAATGAGAAAACATGGAGGTGCCATTACCGTCCGTTCAGTACTGAAAGAAGGCACAGAATTCACATTAAGGTTTTAGTTTTTGTTGAAATGATTTAACTTCCGCCCTCTAATTGATCACAAACCGAATGAGCAATACTCTAGATAAGGTAACTCAAATACTAGTTGAAAAAATAGGCATTGCGCCCACAGAGGCCACTCTCGATGCCAACTTCATTAAAGATTTAGGAATTGATTCTCTAGACTATGCTGAAATAGTGATGGAGTTTGAACAAACCTTCGATATCAGAATTCCGGATAGCGATGCTGAGAAACTACAAACAGTAGGTCAGGCAGTAAAATACATCGAAGAGCAAACAGCTTAAGAACTAGTATTAAGCCAGTTTTATCTCAATATACTTCTGAAGAACTAATTATTACATTCTCATAATTCACTGTTCACGAAGGGGTCACACTTAAGGGCGATATTGTATTAACCCGATTCCCCCAAATACCCAGACAGTGAAGATTGAATGTAAGACCATAATTGTATCCGATGTACACCTTGGAACCAAAGGCTCAAAATCCAAAGAGCTGGTAAGGTTTCTGAAACAATACAGGTGTAAAAACCTAATCCTGAACGGAGACATCATAGACGGATGGCAACTTCGCAAGTCAGGCAAATGGAAACGCAAGCACACCCGGTTTTTCACCAAAATCCTCAAAATGATAGAGGAAGATGGTACCAAAATCACCTACCTAAGGGGTAATCATGACGACTTTCTAGACCAAGTATTACCATTCACAGTTGGCAATCTTGAGATTGCCAGAGACATGATTTATGAGTCGAAGGACAGAAAATATTACATAGTTCATGGCGATGTATTCGATTCTATAACCTCCCAATTCAAATGGATTGCCAAGTTGGGTGACATTGGATATACCTTTCTACTTTGGCTCAATCGCCAATACAACTTCAGAAGAATGAAGAAAGGACTGCCTTACTTCTCATTATCTCAAAAGATAAAAGGTAAAGTAAAGAAAGCAGTTAAATACATAGACGACTTTGAAACGCAGTTAGCCTCAATGGCCAAATACAAAAACTGTGAAGGAATAATCTGCGGACACATTCATCAGCCAGC
>JABXIP010000396.1 GCA_013373005.1 Cytophagia bacterium
GAAAGTTTGTCTTCAGTGGCCGCATAGCAATATTCGATACAGAAGGCGCCAAAAATCGACAGTATGCGTATGAACGCGATGTCCTGTATTCATTTTCCATTCCGGCATACAGTGGTGAGGGTATTAGAAATTACCTACTTATTCAATACAAGCTGAATCGAAAAATAGATGTTTGGGCTCGAATAGCTCGAACTACTTTCTACGACAGAGATGAGATTGGCACGGGGCTTGAAACCATAGACGGGGATCAAAGAACGGATGTCAAATTTCAGATCAGATATAAAATCAGATAATCCTTCCATTTAACCCAATTGATTTGTCACAGAAGACAAACTTTGATAATTTCCGAATCCTAAAACTATATAGAAATGAAGTTAAGACTGACAGTATTCTTAATGGCCTTCTCAATCTGCTCAACAATGGCTTGGGCCCAGGATAAGGCAACGAGAAAAGGCAATGAGAGGTGGCAACAATCTGCTGAGTATTACATGGAAATCGATATGGATGTACAAACCAATCGCTTTCAGGGTACTCAAAAATTAGAATATACCAATAACTCACCAGACGAATTGAATCAGGTATTCTATCACCTTTACTTCAATGCTTTTCAGCCAGGAAGTATGATGGATGTTCGATCGAGAACCATTGACGATCCCGATAGAAGAGTAAGAGACAGAATATCAAAGCTAAGTGATGAGGAAATTGGCTATCAAAAGATATTCTCCCTTAAACAAGACGGTAAAGATGTTGAATATGAAGTAGTTGGCACCGTGTTGGAAGTAAAGTTGGCGAAACCAATTAAGCCGGGAACAACAACAACTTTCGATATGACTTTCGAGGGACAAGTGCCTTTGCAAATCAGAAGATCTGGAAGAGATAATGCCGAGGGTGTTCGTTACACCATGACTCAGTGGTACCCAAAATTAGCTGAGTACGATTACCAAGGCTGGCATGCCGATGAATACATTGGTCGTGAATTTTACGGTGTATGGGGAAATTATGAAATCAAAATCTCTATAGACAAAGACTATGTAATTGGAGGAACAGGATACCTTCAGAATCCACTGGAAATCGGACATGGTTATGAGGATGCCGGACAAACAGTGAAGCAAAAAGTAAAAGACGGTAAACTCACCTGGCACTTTGTAGCGCCTAATGTGCACGACTTTGCCTGGGCAGCTGACCCGGATTACCTTCACGATAAGCTGACAATGAAAAATGGAATGGTGCTTCACTTCTTCCACCAAAAGGGTCAGAATGAAAAGAACTGGACTGATCTTATGCCTTTGGCCGAAAGATCTTTCGAATATGCCAATGCCAATTTTGGTCAGTATCCTTACAAGCAGTTTTCTGTGATTCAAGGTGGTGATGGTGGTATGGAATACCCAATGTCTACCATGATCACCGGCTCGAGAGGAAGCCTTTTGGGAGTAACCATTCACGAGTCTATGCATGATTGGTACCATGGTGTTTTGGGTAGTAATGAAGCGCTTCACCCTTGGATGGACGAAGGTTTTACTTCATATGCTTCAACAAGAATTTCTCAGTATTTAAGATCTGAAGGTCCTGAAGAAACTACTTTAGACAACCTTGGAGTTAAGGCCAATGGTGGTTACATCAGAATTGCTCTTAGTGGTAATGAGGAGCCATTGAGCACTCATTCAGATCATTATCACTTGAACGGTGCTTACAGTGCTGCTGCCTATAGCAAAGGTTCTGTATGGATGAGCCAACTAGGCTACGTAATTGGTCAGGATGCATTGAATAAAGGCTTATTGGAGTACTTCGATCAGTGGAAATTCAAACACCCAAATCCTAATGACGTGTTGAGAGTTTTCGAAGAAGTATCCGGCTTAGAGCTTGACTGGTACAACGAGTACTTTGTATACACTACCAAGACTATTGATTATGGTGTACAGAACGTAGTTGGAGAAGGAAATTCGACTAAAGTAACCCTAGAGAAAGTTGGTCTCATGCCAATGCCAATGGACGTAGTAGTTACCTACAAAGACGGAACCAAGGAAGTACATTATATGGCCTTGAGAATGATGAGAGGTGAGAAACCAGCCGAAACAAATGACCCTAGAGTGGTTCACCCTGACTGGCCTTGGACTAACCCAACTTATGAGTTCAGCATTGACAAGCCAATTTCGGAAATCGCATCAATTCAAATCGATCCATCAGGAAGATTGGCCGATGTGAACCCGGATAACAACAGCTGGAAAGCTGAAGCCCTTGATAGTAAGAAATAAATAGATTTAAGATATCAGACATCTTAAATCTTAAATGAACAAAAGAGCCTGCTAGAGATAGCGGGCTCTTTTGTTTGCGCTCATGTAAAAAGCAGCATTAACCATAACCATTTAGTTATTCAACTGTTCAACACAAAGCACGGCACATTTAAACATCGAATTCGCTAACTTGACATAAATGAATCATTACCATGGCTAAGTATAACCTTAAAATCAACAATAAGAGCTTTACTGTTGAAGCCGACCCACAAACTCCTCTCCTTTGGGTGATCAGGGATGAAGTCGGTTTGACAGGAACCAAATATGGCTGCGGAATTGCCCAATGTGGTGCATGTACCGTGCACTTGAATGGCAGTGCAGTTCGTTCTTGCTCACTTCCTGTATCGGCAGTAGCTGAACAAAACATAACCACCATAGAAGGCCTTTCTAATGATAACAGCCACCCTGTTCAAAAGGCTTGGCTGGAAGTTCAAACTCCTCAGTGTGGCTATTGTCAATCGGGACAAATTATGTCGGCAGCGGCCTTGCTAAAGAATAACCCCAAGCCAACTGACGAGCAGATAGATGAAGCCATGGCCGGAAACATCTGCAGATGTGGCACCTACCACCGAATTAGAAAAGCAATTCATGTAGCCTCAAACGAAATGACCAATGGAAGCAAATAGAGTAAACCGAAGAAAATTCCTGAAAGTAACAGGCCTTACAGGAGCAGTGCTGGCTATCGGATTCGATAAACTGGCTTTCGCAGGTACCGATAGCACTTTCAAGAAATTTATGCCTGAGGACATGATTGAAGGCGAAAGCCTAAATCCATTTGTAACGATTAGTGAAAGTGGCGAAGTCACTATTATGGCTCATATTCCAGAACTCGGTCAGGGAATCTATCAGGGTATTCCGGCTGTGATTGCGGAAGAAATGGGTGTGAGCATGGATCAGGTAACTATTGTTAAGGCCAGTGCCTTGAGAAAGTATGGTGCACAATCCATTGGCGGAAGCCGAAGCATCCGAACCCTTTTCACTCCAATGAGACAATTGGGTGCTGCCACAAAAGACTTGTTTGTTAGAGCTGCAGCTAAACAATGGGGAATTGCGCCTGAAGCTTGCGAAGTAAAAGATGGGGTGGTTTATCAAAAAGGTAAAAAAACCAGCCTCAGCTACGGCCAACTAGTGAAAGAAGCTTCAAAGCTTGAGCTAAGTAAAGAACCTACACTAAAGAAAAAATCAGAGTTCGAGATTATAGGTAAGGCTACCAAAAGGCCCGACTTGACAGGAAAAGTAAATGGTTCGGCAGACTTTGGTATTGATGCCAAAACTGACGGGCTCCATTACGCAACTATCGAAAGGTGTCCTACTCTTCAGGGTAAAGTCAAAAGTTTCGATAAAGCTGCAGCCATGGCCGTACCGGGTGTAATTGATGTA
>JABXIP010000451.1 GCA_013373005.1 Cytophagia bacterium
ATGCTGAAATTCTGTGATCATCCATAGGTCATTGTTAATCACAATACAAAGACCATTTTTAATATCTGCTGTAGTAGCCATGAATAATTTATGTTAGTCTTATTATTTAGGGTCGTATGCCCATTTTAACCAGATAGATCCCCATGTGAAGCCGCCACCAAAGGCGGCTAAAATGATATTATCTCCCTTCTTCAACTGAGATTCATAGTCCCAAAGACAAAGTGGAATGGTACCACTGGTAGTGTTGCCATACTTCTGAATGTTCAGCATTACCTTGTCTTCTCCCACTTCCATTCTTCTGGCAGTAGCATCTATGATTCTTTTATTGGCTTGGTGCGGAACCAACCATGAAATATCATCACCTGTAAGGTTGTTCTTGTCCATGATTTCGGCTGCCACATCGGCCATATTGGTTACGGCAAACTTAAATACTGCCGATCCTTCCTGATAAGCATAGTGCTCTCTGTTGGCTACAGTTTCTGCCGTTGCGGGTCTACGGCTACCTCCTGCTTTCATGTGCAAGTGTGGTGCTCCGGATCCGTCAGATCTCAGTATGGAATCCATGATTCCAACTTCTTCTGTGGTAGGTTCTAGCAAAACTGCTCCACCACCATCGCCAAAGATGATACAAGTGGTTCTATCTTGATAGTCTACAATGGAAGACATCTTATCTGCTCCAACAACAACTACTTTCTTGTACTTGCCGGTTTCAATGAATTGTGAACCAGTTGCCAAGCCGTATAAAAAGCCTGAGCAAGCCGCCTGCAGATCGTAACCAAAAGCATTTTTTGCACCAATAGCATCGCCAATAAGGTTGGCAGTTGCAGGGAACACCATGTCTGGTGTAGTGGTACAGCAAATGATAAGGTCTATTTCCTCAGCGGTGGTGTTGGTTTTAGCAAGGAGGCCCTGAATGGCATTGATTCCGATAACGGAAGTTCCTTGATTTTCACCTTTGAGTATTCTTCTTTCTTTAATTCCCGTCCTGGTGGTAATCCATTCATCAGTAGTTTCCACCATGGTTTCCAACTCTTTGTTGGTGAGTATATACTCTGGAACATAACCGTGGATTCCGGAAATTTGAGCTCTAAGCTGAGTCATGCGTATTGTTTAGTTAGACATGCAGATTTGAGAAACAAACATCTGCCAATATAAGGGGATTGACTTCAGAATCATAATGGAATCCTGTGAGAAAGTACTTGAACCCCTATAAATGAAAATGCTCCTGAATAAATTTATCCAGGAGCAAATATTATTAAAGGTTCGCCTTAGGCTAAAACCTCTTTTTCCATCACAACTTTACCTTTATAGTAAAGTTTACCTTCATGCCAGAACGCTCTGTGAGGCATGTGCAATTCGCCAGTTGTAGGACAAACTACCAAGGTCTTTGCTGAAAGTTTCTTGTGAGTTCTTCCTTTGTCTCTTCTGGTTCTCGAGGTCTTACGTTTAGGATGCGCCATTTCTTATTTTGTTTTAAGCTTTCGCTAATTCTTATTTCTTCAAATTCTTTAATGCTGCCCAGCGTGGGTCAATGTTTTCTTCTTCTTGTTCGATGTCTTCTTCCGATTCCGAAATGTATATCATGTTTCCTTCAGACTCATCGTCTTCATTACTCTCTTCTTCCTGAAACTTCGGATGAAGTTTCTTCATTGGGATCTCTAGTCCGATAAACTCGAAAATAATACCGGCCACATTTAAGACTTGGGTATTCTTTTCAATTACGTATACATCTATAGATAATTCTTTCTCCTCCTCTCCGTATTTGTAGATCAAATCTCGATCTGCATGGATTGGAAAGTCGAACATTTCCAGGCTTCTGTCGCATTCCAGCTCCAAAGTGCCCTCAATGTTAAAGTTTACCTGAATCATTGAATCTGACTTGTTTAAGGTTACAACTGCATTCAGCTGGCCTTTTTGAACCAAGTCACCATCAAACATTTCAAAGAACTCATTCCCAATTTCAAACTCGTACTTATGGATACCATTCGAAAGTTTGTAGATATGAATATCATATTTCTTTCTGGCTCTCATAGATACCGCCTAAAATTCAGGAGTGCAAAGGTATGGAATTCATCTGAAATAGTAAAAGCGAATTCAAATGAACTTTAAGAAATAGTTGTATATATTTTAACTGTTATACTGATAAACTCTCTGAAGAGCTTCATTTGAGTTGATAGTACAATCTAAATCTCTAACCAGTCCGTCTTTCAAACCGTAGACCCAGCCGTGTATATATGGAAATTCGCCATTATCCCAGTCTTCCTGAATGAATGAAACCTTGGCCAGGTTCTGAACTTGCTCTATTACATTTAACTCAACAAATCTATCGAATCGCTTATCTTCATCTTCTACCGCATCCAATTCTTTAGAATGCATTTTGTACACGTTCTTGATGTTTACCAACCAGTTGTCAATAAAACCAAGTCTTTCGTTGCTCATGGCAGCTTTCACACCACCACAGCCATAATGACCACAAACAATAATGTGTTTTACCTTAAGGGCTTTTACTGCATAATAAACCACACTTAAGAGGTTGGTATCTGTGTTCACTACCATGTTCGCAATATTTCTCTGAACGAATATTGAACCAGGCATAGTGCCGGTGATTTCGGTGGCAGGAACTCGCGAATCGGAGCAGCCAATCCATAAAAATTCAGGGCTTTGGCCTTTGGCTAGTTCATCAAAGAATTTAGGGTCTTGCTGCTTTATCTTTTCAACCCATTCTACGTTTCCTTGCTTTAAATTATCTATTGCTTTCATGTTGTTGTCTTATTTAGTTTTAGTAATTGTTGAGATGACTTTCAGGTCTTTGCTAGTTGAAATTTCTTTCATTTCTCCCGAATCTACAACTAACTGCCCGAGTGATTGAGTGAATCCGTTTAGTTCCAAATGGTCTAATGAACTGATTTTTACTACTATATTCCTGTATTTAGCATTTTCTTTAAAATCAGAAATAATTTCAAGTACATCATGTTCTATGAATACGGTATTAGACGCATCGATGTACAACTCAGCATCGTTCGGAATTCTATTCAACTCTCTTAAAATCTGGGCTTTATTTAAGAAAGTAACTTGTTCAGAAAGGGCTATTTGATAGTGCTTGTCACTTGAGTCGTGAGTTGTCTTGAGTACGTAAGGGTTCTTGAGGTTGGTGAGTAGAATGTTGAAAACGGCCACTGCCATTCCTATTCCGATACCAACTAAAAGGTCTGTCAATACAATGGCCAAAACCGTAACTACGAATGGAATAAACTGAAGCCAACCTTTTTTGTACATATCAATAAAAAGGGCCGGTTTAGCGAGCTTATAACCAACTACCAAAAGAATGGCGGCCAAGCTTGCAAGCGGAATCATATTCATAACATTAGGTATGGCCATGGCCGCTAGGAAAATCAGCACACCATGAATTAGAGCTGACATTCTTGTTTGACCACCAGACTGAATATTAGCCGAGCTTCGCACTATTACCTGTGTTACAGGAAGACCGCCAATCAGACCAGCTACAATGTTACCGATACCTTGAGCCCTGAGTTCTCTATTGGTTGGGGTAACTCTTTTCTGTGGATCGAGTTTGTCTGTTGCTTCTACGCACAGCAGGGTTTCCAAACTGGCAACTATGGCCATTGTAATTCCTATAACCCAAACCTGAGGGTTGGTTACCCCAGAAAAGTCCGGAAGTGTAAACTGCCCTATAAAACCAGAGAAATCATCTGCAACTGGTATACTCACCATATGCTCGCTGCTTACCGCAAGACTTCCTTCTGTGAAAACATTTCCAAAAACAATTCCCAAAACCACTACAATAAGTGGGCCTTGAACAATTTGGAAAATCTTAATCTTCTTCATGAATTTCTGCTCCCAAAGAATAAGTATGGCCAGCGATATGGCAGCAATTACAAGTGCTCCGGGAGTAACAAAGTCGAGCATATTGAGTAGCTCTGTAAATGTGTTTTCACCATCGGCTTGTGCAAAGTCAAGGTCACCTTCAGGATCAGCATCATACCCAAAGGCATGAGGGATTTGCTTTAGAAAAATGATAATACCGATTGCGGAAAGCATTCCCTTTATTACGGAGGTGGGGAAGTAGTATCCAATAATTCCGGCTCTTACAATTCCAAGAACTATCTGGATGATGCCCGCAATAATGACCGCTACCAAAAAGGTTTCAAATGATCCAAGGTCTTCGATTGCGGCAAGAACAATAACGGCAAGACCAGCAGCAGGGCCTGAAACACCAAGGCTAGATCCACTGAACATGGTAACAATAATTCCACCGACCATTCCGGCAATAATACCAGAGAATAGCGGGGCTCCAGATGCTAGTGCAATTCCCAAACACAGTGGCACTGCGACCAGGAATACAACCAAACCAGCGGGTGCATCGGACTTTAGGTTTTTAAATAAATCTTTGTTCATAGTTATAGCTGACAAGCCATGTGCGCATGACCTACTTTAGTTTTTAAGTAAAAAGTGTATTAGAAGAATAAAAAAAGATGAGTTGATGCCTATCGCATTGGAGGGCGCAGCAATACGTCCAAAACATCGAGCTTCCATGAATTGCTTCTTTCAGCAAATTGGGTGTCCAGTAAATTGGAGTGGAAGTTTATGTTTTCAAGAAAATTGAAGTATTCATCCTTTTTGAACTCATCCTTCGAATCTCCTTCTTCAGTATCCTGCTGATCTTCTTCAGTTTCTATCAATTCGTAAGTGACAGACTGTTCGACCATACTTTTGGCATAGGCATCAAGTGTGAGCGTGCCTAGAAAAAGCATTATAAATACAATGGTCGTAAGTCCTTTCACTCTACTTTGATTCACTTTAGCGTACGGTTGCTATAATTTTTATGTTCTGTTTATCGATAAAAGGGCAACTCTACCTGATAGATGGTATAAATTTAACCCAAAACACCCCGACTAACCAAAATATCTTTCGCCATATAAATTGCCGACCTCATACTTTGCTCATTGGCTATTCCTTTTCCGGCAATATTATAAGCTGTGCCATGGTCAGGAGATGTTCTCACTATGGGTAAGCCTGCCGTGAAATTAACCCCTTCTTCAAATGCCAGTGTCTTGAAGGGTATAAGTCCTTGATCGTGATACATGGCTAATATACCATCGAATTTAGTCTGACTTGCATTCCCAAAAAATCCATCGGCAGGGTAAGGGCCAAAAACCAGCTCGCCCTTTTCCTTGAATTCATTGATGAGTGGACGAATAATCTCTATTTCTTCTCTACCCAAGAGTCCGTCTTCTCCTGCATGCGGATTGAGTCCCAAAACAGCCACCTTGGGTTTTAGAATTCCGAAGTCCTTTTTCAAAGATTTCAGCATCAGGTTTAGTTTCCTGCCAATCAATTCTGCATTCAGCTTTTCTTTGATCTCAGCTATAGAAATATGACCAGTGGCCACTCCAATTCGGATTTGCTGACCGCAGAGAAACATCAGGCTGTCTTTCTCTCCGAAACTCTCAGTGAAGAACTCTGTGTGTCCGGGAAATTTAAATTCATCGCTCTGAATGTTGTTCTTGTTGATCGGAGCTGTAACCACTCCATCAATTTTTCCATCCTTTAGGTCCTGGGTAGCTCTTTTTAAGGCTGCCAAAGCTAGTTGACCGGCTTCAGGTGTTTCTTCGCCCGGGGTTACCTCAACGTCTTCAACACAGTTGATGACATTAAGTCTATTATCTCTTAGTTGATCTGCAGAATTAGTTTGGTTGAAAGAGAATTTTTCAACCTCCATCATGTTCTTGTAATGGGAGAGAACTTTGCCGTGTCCGTAAACCACAAGATTTACAAAGTCAAAGATTTTTTGATTGAGTACAGACTTGATAATCACCTCAGGACCAATGCCATTCATGTCGCCTATGGTGATTCCTAAGGTTGGGATAATTTTTTTCTCTCTACTATTCTCCTGCATATCCAAAGCCAGTTTAGCTTTTCTTAGAATTGAAGTTCTAACTTTGGGTGCAAATTACGCTTTTTTAAACAAGTTGTGATCATGTCTTCAGTAAGACCCAAGAAACATTTAGGCCAACATTTTCTTAAAGATTTGTCCATTGCCGAGCGCATTGCCAATGGCCTTACTGGCCACGGTAGTTATAAGTCTGTACTGGAGGTTGGACCCGGCACGGGCGTACTTACCCAATTCTTACTTAAGAAGGATTATGACACCTGGGTAGTAGACATAGATAAAGAGTCTATTGCTTACCTGCGAAAGAATTTTACCGATCTGGGCGAAAGGATAATAGATGGTGACTTTCTGAAGTATGACTTTTTGAAAGATACCGGCACCCCTTTGGCTGTCATTGGAAACTTCCCTTACAACATCTCATCTCAGATTTTTTTTAGAATTCTTGAGATGAGAAATGAGATTCCTGAAGTGGTTTGTATGATTCAGAAAGAGGTGGCAGAAAGAATTGCCGAACCTCCCGGCTCCAAAACCTATGGTATTCTCAGCGTGTTACTTCAGGCTTATTTCGATATTGAATATTTATTTACGGTAAAGCCTGGTGTTTTCAATCCGCCACCTAAGGTAAATTCAGGCGTTATTAGGCTAAAAAGGAATAATGTAAAGCAATTGAATTGCGATGAAAAGCTTTTTAAATCAGTTGTAAAGGCAGGTTTTCAAATGAGGCGCAAAACGTTGCGGAATGCATTAAAACCAATAAATTTGCCAGAAGCATTGGCCAATGATCCAATACTTGATCTAAGAGCAGAAGCACTTTCAGTTAATCAATTTGTAGACCTAACTAATAAAATCTCAGCGTGCCGTTAGAGAGAGTACCTTTTGAGCTTTCTAAAGAGTATCTAGACCTCGTTTTGCAGGCCATAGAGCAGAAGGATGATGCCTTTATCCACGATACCATGGATGGGGTAAATCCGGCAGATATTTCTGCTTTGCTCGATGAAGTAGATACTGATGAAGCGCGTTATGTGCTCGATGTACTCAATAATGCTGTAGGGGCAGAGGTAATTGAAGAACTGGAAGAGGACACCAGAAAGGAATTTCTGGAAGAACTGGAACCTGCTGAGATAGCCCAGTACATTGTGGAGATGGAGTCTGATGATGCTGTAGATATCATCAACGACTTGCCCGTTAAGACCAGAGAAGAGGTTATCGCTGCGATTGATGATCCTGAAACTGCATCGCATATTCAGGAATTGATGCGCTACGATGAAGATTGTGCCGGGGGTCTAATGGCCAAAGAGATGATTGTGGCCAATATCAACTGGACCATCGATCAGACAATTGAAGAGATCAGAAGGCAAGCAGAGAATGTAAAGAAAATCTACTCCATTTATGTAGTAGATGATAAAGGAAAGCTCAAAGGGAGAGTCTCCATTAAGAAAATCATTCTTGCAAATGATGAAACATACATCAAAGACATTTATGAAGACGATATCATTCATGTAGAGACCTATATGGATGAAGAGGAAGTGGCAGATATTATGCAGAAGTATGACTTAGATGCCGTTCCTGTTGTGAATCTTCAAGAGAAGCTGGTAGGGAGAATTACGATTGATGATGTTATTGATGTAATTACCGAACAGGCCGAAGAGGAAAGACAATTAATGTCTGGTATTTCTGGTGATGTGGAAGAAGATGACTCTATCTGGGCCATTTCAAAAGCACGTTTACCATGGCTTCTTATTGGCTTAGTAGGAGGAACCTTAGGAGCCTGGGCCATTGGTTTCTTTGAAGGAAGTCTGGAGCGAAATGCTGCGTTGGCCTTTTTTATTCCATTGGTCATGGCAACTGGTGGAAATGTTGGTATTCAGTCTTCTACACTGGTTGTTCAGAGCTTGGCTAACAAATCGGCTTTTGAAGATTCACTTGGCAAGAGAATTGGTCGAATGTTCCTCGTAGCAATATTTACCGGTCTTGTACTGGCCCTCATTAGCTTTCTGATTGTCTTTATTTGGAAAGATGATAGAACCTTGGGTACTGTAGTGTCTGTTTCTTTGGTTTGTGTGGTAATGCTGGCTTCCTTTATGGGTACAGCAACACCGCTTGCTTTAGATAAACTGGGGATCAATCCGGCTTTGGCTTCTGGCCCGTTTATTACTACCACAAACGATATACTTGGTATCATCGTTTACCTTGCTATTGCAAATTTATTACTTCCCTGAAATGAGTAGAAAGTGTCTGATTATTGATGATATGCACGAGAGCATAGTGCCCTTGCTTGCCGAAATTGGCTTTGAGGCTACTTATGCTCCGGGAATTACTCGGGAAGAGATTTTAGCTCAGATTGGAGATTATGAAGGCGTGTTGGTGAGGTCTAAAACTACCATTGACAAGGAGTTTATAGATCACGCCAAAAAGCTCAAGTTTATAGGAAGGGCAGGTGCAGGACTTGACAAGATTGATGTGGAGTACGTTGAGTCGAAGAATATTGAAATTCTCAATGCACCGGAAGGAAACAGAGACGCACTGGCAGAACATGCTGTAGGAATGCTGCTTGGCCTGCTCAATAAGCTGAATGCAGCCGACCATCAAGTCAGAAGCTGGATTTGGGATAGAGAAGGTAACAGAGGAGTAGAACTTTCAGATAAAACGGTCGGAATTATTGGCTATGGTTATATGGGGCAAGCCTTCGTACAGCGCCTTAGAGCTTTTGATTGCAGAATACTGGTATACGATAAGTACAAGAAGGGTTTCGGTACAAAAAAGGTAGAAGAGGTAAGCTTGGATAAGCTCGTGAAAAAGGCAGATATTCTGAGTTTGCATGTGCCATTAACACCAGAAACCAAGGGCTGGATTAACAAAGAATTCATTCAAGAGTTCAGAAAGGATATTTACATTTTGAATACGGCCAGAGGAGAAGTAATGCCTCTTCAGGACTTACTTGAGTTGTTGGACTCAGGCAAAGTGCTGGGTGCAGCATTAGACGTATTGGAGAAAGAGAAATTCGACCAACTTTCTACCGAAGAAAAGCACCGTTTAGAAAATCTATTCAGTAGAAAAAACGTTCTTCTTTCACCACATGTGGCCGGTTGGACATTCGCCTCATATAAGAGAATAAATGAGGTTCTGGTGAGCAAAATCGCGACTCATTATAGAATAGAAGGTAGTTGAGGGGCTTTACAGTTATCTAAAAATTACCTAACTTTGATGCTAATTAATCGCCCGTGAGGCGATTTTATTTGTTTTAGGCGGTTTCGATTCGAGACCGTTGTTTTTTTATAGAAGTACTAAATAGAAGAGATATGTCAAGTGTAAGTTATTACACCGAAGAGGGGTTACAGAAGCTTAAAGATGAGCTTCAGGAACTGAAGACAAAGGGGAGGGCTGACATGGCAAAACAAATTGCTGAAGCTCGAGATAAAGGCGATTTGAGCGAAAATGCTGAATACGATGCCGCCAAAGACGCTCAGGGCATGATGGAAATGCGCATCAATGAGTTGGAAACTTTGGTAGGAAACGCGAGGATAAAGAAACAAGAAGACGTAGACCTTTCTAAAGTTTCAATCCTTTCTACTGTGAAAATCAAGAATATGAAAAACGGCATGACCGTTAAATACACTTTGGTTTCTGAGAAAGAAGCGGATCTGAAAGCCGGTAAAATCTCTTACGAATCACCTATTGGTAGAGGATTGTTGAATAAGAAAATAGGAGAGATTGCCGAAGTAAAAGCTCCTGCCGGAGTGATGGAATTTGAGGTTCTGGACATCACACTAGACTAATATGCCAAGTATCTTCACCCGAATTATCAATCGTGAAATTCCTGGCTACATTGTAGCAGAGAACGATGATGCGATTGCTTTTTTGGACATCAATCCGCTAAATGAGGGACATACACTAGTGGTTCCAAAAAAGGAGGTAGATAAACTCTTTGATTTGGATGAAGATACTTACTTGAAATTACAAGCATTCAAATACAAGGTTGCTCAAGCCATAGAAAAGGCTATTCCATGTCTGAGAGTTGGAGTAGCCGTAGTTGGTCTGGAAGTACCACACGCACACATTCATTTGATTCCCCTGCATGGTATGCATGATATTGACTTTGGAAGGCCCAAACTCAAGTTAAGCCCAGAGGAGTTTGAGGAAATTCGCCAGAAGATTTCTGAAGTAGTTTAGGAGCTTCCGCTTATCTAAACGGGAATCGATTGCTCAGATTTTGGGCTGCCTTTTATCAATAAATATCAACCGTACAACTACCTTTAACGAATATTTACAGAAACTGCTTTGCAGTATATTCACTGTCGTATACATTTGCGCACCTGATGAAAAAGGCATTAGTAAATTTACTGGTTGTATTGATCCTCTTTTTGAGCGGATACAACTCTGCCTTATTAGCAGTTGAGCCTCAGGTTGATGAACCTCAAGAGGTTCAAATTACTTCGCTACAAATTCAAAACCACCTTTCTGAAACAGTTACTGCTTCGCTTTATGTTGCTAAGTCAAGGCATCATTTAGAACCTTATGAAGTAGAGTTGGAAGAAGAAGATGATGAGCGTAGCAGCTCATTCAAACGATATTCACATACAGGAAAGTATTTTATAGTGGTTTGCCTTGCCCTTCTGTTGGGGTATTTCCACAATCTAACCAAGAAGCGCTCACCTTCTAGTGAGCCATCTTACTATTTTTCATTAGACAAGAAGTTTATTCTGTTTCAGGTATTCAGAATATGATACCCTTCTTGTGTCAGGCTTCTTAATAGTTTGACAATCCCGAATTATTGCTGAAAACCAAGGATATTGTGATTTTTCGCATGTTTCCTATTCTGGTTCGGCAATTCTAGAACCCCAAAATCAAAACCATTTTAAAATTAAAATTATGAAGAAGAGTATTCTCTTAGTCATAAGCCTGTGTACCATGGTGTGGTATACTGGCTGTGAATCAGAAAAACATGAAGAAGGACACGAGCTTGCGCACACTAAGTTTCACGTAACTAGCCCGGTTCGAATGGACACAACACAAACATTGAATTACGTATGTCAAATTCACTCTATAAGAAACATTGAATTAAGAGCCCTGGAAGAAGGATATCTGGAAGAAATCTATGTAGATGAAGGCCAGTTTGTGAAGAAGGGACAGAAGATGTTCAAGATTATGCCTATGCTTTATGAGGCCGAATTGAAGAAAGCCCAGGCAGAAGCCAGAGTGACTGAAATTGAATATCAAAACGCTAAGTCATTAGCAGATCAGAATATTATTTCGCCTAATGAGTTGGCCTTGGCTGAAGCTCATTTCAACAAAGCTAAGGCAGAAGTAGCCTTAGCAGAAGTTCACCTTGGATTTACCACAATTAAGGCTCCATTCGATGGAATTGTAAACCGTTTGGAAGCTAGAGAAGGCAGCCTTTTAGAAGAAGGTGAATTGCTAACATCCTTCTCAGATAATAGTAAAATGTGGGTATACTTTAACGTGCCAGAAGCTGAATATCTCGATTTCCAGACCAATGCCAAAAAAGGCAACTTAGCTGAGGTTAACTTGCTGATGGCTAATGGTAAGGTGTTTGGTGAAACCGGTAAGGTTGAAACCATTACAGGTGAGTTTAACAACGAAACTGGTAATATTGCCTTCAGGGCTACTTTCCCTAACCCTACTGGTCTGCTACGACATGGTGAAACAGGTTCTGTTCTGATGAGCGTACCTTTGGATAACTCGCTCCTTATTCCTCAAAAGACAACTTTTGAAATCCTAGATAAGCGATATGTATATGTTGTTGGAGAAGATAATGTGATCCACTCAAGACAAATAAGTGTATTGGCTGAATTGCCTCACTTGTTTGTAGTTGATGGAGGACTTGAAGAAGGTGACAAGATATTGCTTGAAGGTTTAAGGCTGGTTAGAGAAAACCAGGAAATCGCTTATGAATTCGTTCAGCCAATAACTGCCATTTCTACTCTCGAACTCTACGCAGAATAATCACGAGACTAAAAAAGCAGAAACATGTTTAATAGAATATTACACAGACCGGTGTTCGCTGTGGTGATCTCGGTTGTGATCCTGTTTGTTGGGTCTTTAGCAATCAAACAATTGCCTATTTCCCAATTCCCGCAAATTGCTCCTACAACGGTAAGTATTTTCATTGCTTACCCTGGTTCTAGTGCCGATGTACTAGTGAAGTCTACTTTGATTACCCTTGAAAATGCCATTAACGGTGTTCAGGGAATGCGTTATATGACAACGGATGCTACCAGTGCTGGTGAGGCCACGTTGAATGTGATTTTTGAGCCGGGGACGGACCCCAATATGGCAACGATTCAGGTAAAGACGAGGGTCGATCAGGTAATGCCCCTCTTGCCGGATCTAGTCCAGCGAGAGGGGGTAATCATCACACCAATTCAGCCAAGTATGCTCATGTACGTCAATTTATATGCTGACAATGAGCAATTGGATGAGAAGTTCCTCTTCAACTATGCTACTGTATCAATGATCCCTGAGATTCAAAGGATTAAAGGGGTGGCCAGGGCAAAAATTCTTGGTAGCCGTAGGTACGCCATGCGTGTTTGGTTGAACCCTGACCGCATGAGAGCCTACAAAATTTCAGTAGAAGATGTAATGGAGGCCATGCAGGAGCAGAGTATTCTGGGTAGGCCAGGTAGAATTGGGCAAAGCTCAGGCATAGAAGCGCAATCTTTGGAGTATGTACTGACCTATAAGGGACGTTTCAATACGGCCGAAGAATATGAGAGCATTATTATTCGAGCAAACTCCGAGGGTGAGAGCATTACGCTTGGAGATATCTCTAAAATTGAATTAGGTAGTGAGTTCTTCGATATTTATTCGAATCTCGATGGTCACCCGTCTGCTGCCATAGTATTGAAACAGAACTATGGTAGTAATGGTAGTGAGGTAATTCAGGAGGTTAAAGATCTACTAGAGGAGATGAGACCTAATTTCCCTCCGGGTGTCGACTATAAAATCTCTTATGATGTTTCGCAATTCCTAGATGCATCTATTGAGAAAGTGATTCATACACTGGGTGAGGCTTTCGTTCTTGTGGCCATAGTAGTGTTTGTTTTCCTAGGGGATTGGCGCTCAACACTTATTCCAACACTGGCAGTGCCTGTGTCTTTGGTGGGAGCCTTCTTCTGTATGCAGATGTTTGGGCTGTCCATCAACCTAATTACACTTTTTGCCCTTGTACTGGCTATTGGTATTGTGGTAGATGATGCTATTGTAGTGGTGGAGGCAGTGCACGAAAAGATGCATGCCAAGAATATAGGGCCATACAAGGCTACACAGCAGGTGCTACATGAAATTAGTGGTGCTATTATAGCCATTACCATGGTAATGACAGCTGTATTCGTACCCTTGATATTTATGACAGGTCCGGTTGGTGTATTCTACCGTCAGTTCTCAATCACCATGGCTTCTTCCATTGTACTTTCTTGTATAGTGGCACTAACACTTACTCCGGTACTTTGTGCTATGATTCTTAAGAAGCCAGAGCACGGTAAGAAGAAGAAAAGTCCACTAACAAAGGCCTTCGATGGCTTTAATAGAGTGTTTGATAGGTTTACAGGCAGGTATGCTGGTTTGCTACAAAAAATTGTTAGCAAGAGAATGATCACGGTCACTATACTCGTGGGATTCTGTGCCGGTGTATACTTCGTGAACAACTCATTACCTGCTGGTTTTATTCCTGGTGAAGACCAGGGAACAATCTATGCCATCATTCAGACACCTCCGGGTTCAACCCTTGAGCGAACCAATCAGGTAGCTCAGCAGCTTCAGAAAATTGCTGAAGAAGTTGATGGGGTTGAGTCTGTTTCATCATTGGCAGGTTATGAGATTATGACTGAAGGTCGTGGTTCAAATGCCGGTACCTGTTTGATTAACCTGAAAAACTGGTCTGAACGCGAGCATTCTGTTAAAGAGATAATGGAAGAGCTTGAGGAAGAATCTAAAGGTTTGGGTGCCATTATTGAATTCTTCGAACCACCGGCAGTACCTGGTTTTGGTTCATCGGGTGGTTTCTCTCTTCGTTTGCTCGATAAGAATACCAGTACAGATTATGCTGAGTTTGATAAAACCAATCAGAAGTTCCTGGACGATTTGGGTAAACGACCAGAGCTAACAGGTCTCTTTACATTCTTTGCAGCAAACTATCCTCAGTATGAGTTAGTGATCGACAATAAAGCCGCCATGCAGAAAGGTGTTTCTATTGGTAAAGCCATGGAAAACCTGAACATTCTCATTGGTAGTACTTATGAGCAAGGCTTTATCCGTTTTGGTCGATTCTTCAAGGTGTATGTGCAGTCAGCTCCTGA
>JABXIP010000504.1 GCA_013373005.1 Cytophagia bacterium
CATCGCTCCTATTTGGTCAATAAAAACAAAATAGAAGCCTTTGGATACGATTATGTCAAAATTCAAGATCAACAACTCCCCGTGGGCAGAAAGTATAAAAAGGAGGCCTTGGAAAGAATTAGTTAAAAATTGAATGATAAAGAACCAAAGGTATATGCAATCCGGTGCTTAACTATCTTCCTAATTATTCCTCCTTCACCCCAAAAACCCTAAAGTCCAGTCTGTCTTCACTGGCCTGCTCTTTGGTTTGGAAATGAATTCCAGACTTATTAACAAAGACTGATCTACTCACTGTGCTAAAAGGTATTTCAATGTCCTCTACGGGAAGCTCATATCTACCAATGCTATTCGTTGTTCGGTTGAATACAATCAAGCTTGCTTTAGTGATTTCAGGATATTCTTCGTTGGTATTTTCAAACATCTTTCCTCTTGTCTCTTCAATCAAGATTCGATAGATAAGATTGCCATTAGCACTTACCAAAAGTCCGGAATAATGTGGGGGTTGATTGACTTCAGTTAAGTTTTGAATCCCATTACTAACCTCCTGAAGTTGATTAATTAATAAAAAGGATCGATAGTCTGCCAATTCAGTTTCGGGGTAACTTATATAAAGTTTTTCAAGCAAATTGAAATCTTCGAAAATATGAACTGAATCTGAAATGGGGGAGGAAGTAAATAACAAGTCATTTGATGCGTAAAACGATGCTGTAAAATCTCGAACCCATGGATCCTTAGCTTTCACCATTTCTTTGATTTTTTGGTGATCGGGAATGAATGCCGACTTTTCTAATATGCTTCTGTTCTTTTCATCACTTTTAAGGTTATAACTACCGAAGGCATAATCCAAATCCTGTTCATTGTCAGACGGATTAGGGTTTTGTTCTCCATATATGACCCCGTTTTCAAAGAAAGTGGCATTCGTAAATACAATTGGACAGCATTCTGGTTCTAGGGTATTCTCTTTATTTGGCATTCCAAACTTTTGTAAAACCTCGCCTTTGCCATTCACTAAATAGTAGCCAAATCCACCACTATCAAGAAAAATTGAATCTTTAGAATGAAAGAACATGCCTATGTTCCACCAAAGGTTTACCGCATTTGGGCCATCTTTTTCAAGCTTAATAGTTCTGCTTGGTTCACCTGATTCATAATCAAACTCGTAAATCCTTGATAAAGGTCTGTTGGCGAATGAGAGGTATTCCTTACCATCAAATACATTCACCTTGAATCTGGAGTTGAAATCCACAGCTGTCTCTGCATCTAGTGGAAAGCTTTTAGTTCCCAGGTCAACAATTTCAAGCGGAGATGCACCCTGTTGGCTTGCTTCACTCTTCTCTTTTGAAGAATTGCAAGAATAACTGATTGCACCTGAGAGGCAGATTAGAAGTATGTGTTTAAAGCTGAATTTCATAAACTGTTTCTTTAGTCAGGTTTGTTAACTAAAGAAACAGTTTTTATGAGACTACTTAAAGTAATGTCCTTTAAATCTTTCTGAAGCGGCTCGACTCAATTCTTCTCTATGGTTAGGGTGAGCAATATTGATCAGGGCTTTTGCACGTTGCTTAATGCTTTTTCCATAAAGGTCAGCTACGCCAAACTCAGTTACTACATAGTGAACGTGTGCTCTGGTGGTAACAACACCGGCTCCGGGTTTCAATAGAGGAACAATCTTGCTTTCTCCTCTTGAAGTGGTGGCAGGTAAAGCGATAATAGGCTTACCGCCAGGAGAAAGAGAGGCTCCACGAATAAAGTCCATCTGACCTCCAACCCCTGAATACATCATGGTGCCTATTGAATCGGCACAAATCTGGCCGGTAAGGTCAACTTCAATGGCCGAGTTAATACTGGTCATTTTCGGTAGTCGCCTAATCACTGCTGTGTCGTTCACATATTGAATGTCCAGCATGCGGATCATGGGGTTGTCGTCAACAAAATCGTAGAGCTTTCGTGACCCGATCATAAAACCAGAAACCAGATAATCTTTGTGCTTGGTTTTGAGCTTGTTGTTGATTACACCTTGCTCGATGAGTGGTATAACCCCGTCTGAGAACATTTCAGTATGAACCCCCAGGTTTTTGTGACTTCCCAGGCATGAAAGCACTGCATCAGGAATGGCACCAATACCAAGTTGTAATGTGGCACCATCTTCTACCATGCCTGCGATATGAACACCGATCTTCTTTTCAATATCAGTTAATTCATGGGCTGGGTGCTCCGGAAGCTCAGCTTCAATTTCTACATATCTATTGAATTTGCTGATATGAATGAGTCCATCTCCATGAGTTCTGGGCATTCTTGGATTCACCTGAGCAATGACGATTTTAGCCGTGTCTACTGCAGCTTTCGTAGCATCAACTGATACTCCTAGTGAACAGTATCCGTGTTTGTCTGGAGGAGAAACCTGTATCAAGGCGACATCAACCGGAATGACCCCTGACCTAATCATGATGGGCACCTCACTTAAGAAACAAGGGATGAAATTTGCCCTTCCTTCTTTATGAGCCTTTCTCACATTTCCACCAATGAACATCGAATTGATCTTGAAAATATCTTCATATTCTGGTTCAGCATAAGGAGCAGATCCTTCGGTGTGCATCTGATAGATAGAAACATTGTAAAGCTCAGAGGCTCTGGCTGTCATGGCTTCTACAAGGGCAACAGGTGTAGCTGCTGCGGTATGGAGGTACACATTGTGACCAGATTTGATTAATGATACGGCTTCTAATGCGGAGTTAACTTTCATGGCTCTTTGTATTTATTGCAAAGGTGGTTTTTGAATTCTTGCTAAAACTTGACTTATATCATATCAGTAAATGTTTTTTGTAGCTTATTTAGATACTATCAGTACAAGGTTTGCAAGAGGTAATTGAAGATAACAATATCACCTCATAATGTGGTATCTTCTACGCTTCTGCTTATCTTTTGCTATTAATTGGAGTGAGAGAATCTAATTTTTTGACACGGGCCATGAGACTTTTTTCGATAAGCCATCTGATGTTTATCGGTTCTTTTTTGCTGTTTCTTTTTCTATCTGCCAGACTATCAGTAGCCCAGACTAGTCAACAGGCTATTACTCATAGGGTGAGTTTAGGAGAAAATCTCTTTAGAATTTCAATAAAATACAATGTCCAACTCCAAAGTCTGCGTGATTGGAATGATTTGGCTACTGATGAAATTGCGGTTGGGCAGGTCCTTATAGTAGGTTATGAAGAAGAAACTCCTAATACTCTTCAATCATCTCCCAACCCAGAACCGGTTTTGGATTATGAGAACCTTCTAAGCGGAATTGTAGATCAGGTTGAGACCTTGTACTACGAAGCGCTTGCCATTGAAAGTGAGAAAGCTCAAGTAAATGATACGGCCCTAATCAACGCCCTTTTCAGGAGGAAATATTCGAAAAACTACCTTTTTGAGTTGCAGAATGAATTGAACCTGGTTCAAATGCAAGCCATCAATGATGATATTGGCTTGGGTTTTTATAGCAGTTTTACGCACAATTTTAGGCCAGGTGTTTTCGATGGAGAAGATCTTCTATTTCAAAACAGAGGGAATTTTGGCCTGGATTGGCAACTATTGAGCGGAGGCTATTTCGGTAGGAAAACTGAGATCGAGAAGCTTGAGGTTCAGAACCAAATTAATGACCTGCTCAAGGTTAAATCCATTCGTAATGAAAACTTCGTTTACAATTATAATTACCTGATTTATGCCTTTAACAAGGCCCAAATGCAGTATATAGATAAGAGATTGGTCATTATAGATCGTTACTTGGAGGTAGCTTCCAAAATGTATCTTGTCAGGGCCACTCCTTGGGAAGAAATTATCAAGCTGAAAAGTAAAAAGGAGACACTCAATAACATCAAGGCTAACTTAGTGAACTATAATAAAGGTTTTGATAGCGCTTATCGCAACCTTGATTTTGACCGACTTCTGAATGCAGAAGTGCTTCCTGTGTTGGAGATAATCCCAGAGAAAGTTTTTTCAGGGCCATCTTATGATACTTTGAATAGGAACTTGATGGAGCTTAATAGCAAAAGGCTCGATTTGGAGTACAAGCGGACGCGCGATTTTAGTTTTCGCACCTATTTACGCTACAATATGTTCGATGCCGAATTGGCCAACATCAGAACATTCGGTTCTATTGGAGCCACCTTTACTGCTCCGCTTTTCAGAAATAAGCGAAATGAGCAGCTCAAGGAAAAGGAACTTGCAGTAGTGGAATCTCAGCTCAGTCAGCAACTCACAACCGTCAATAACGAGTTGATGAACCACTACTATGAATATGAATACATTCTCAAACAGTACATAGATGCTTTTGGAAAGAAAGAAGTGGCACTTGAAAGATTGAGGAAAGAGGTAACCAAAGACTATCTCAACGATCCGAAATTCACACCAATAGATGCCATTAATGCAATAGATGAACTTTATGCCATAGAGTTTGATCTATTGGACTTCAAGCAAAAGCTTTACTTAAAGCTTCTGAAGATATATTCTCTGTTGAGTGTAGATGTTGTAAGTGAGCTCACTGAGCCTATTGAGTTTCACAATTTCTTTGATAAAATGGTTGGAGCAAGGGCTGGTTATATATGGTCAGAATTGTTGAATTCAATGGAGCCTGAATTTGTTGTCAAATATGCCGTAAACAATGATTTTGAGAGACTATTCATTTCAACCGCAGGGATTGATGATGAGAAGACAAAGAGGCTGATTGACATGCTGCATAAGGAACAGGTGCAGACTTTCAGACTTATCGGTAATAATAATGTGGCCAGTACCGGTGATACTGAGAATATAATAGCTCAAGTAAAAGCTGCTGTTCAATTGGGATTTGATGGTATTCAGCTCGATATTGAGCCTCATACTTTTAGTGATTGGGACGCGAATCAAGCTCAATATTTGGCCAACCTTCAGAAGGTTGTAGAGCAGGTGGTTAAGGAGTTAGAAGGTGGAATAACCTTGTCGGTTTCTCTTCCTCTATTCTATCCGAAAGAAACTTTGGAGGCATTGAGTGAGACTGCTGATGAGTTAGTATTTATGTGCTACGAGAGACCTGATCTTGACTTTATTGTAGATCAATTAAGAGAGGAGACTGACCTGAAAGATGTGCAAATAAGTCTGGCGATAAGAACAGAAGATTTTAGTGATAGAATTAAACTGGAAGACTTTGCAAAACAGTTGATTAACGCTACGGGTATTAAACATCTGGCTATTCATGACCTTGGCTCATTGATAAAGCTAGATCAAAAGACTATTTTAGGTAGATAGATTATTGTTGTGAGACAGATAAGGTATAGTAATAAAGATAAGTATGTAGCCGAAGATGAGGCCCCAATCCGCAAAAAGCGGATCAATTGGGATCGCATGGTCTATCTGGCTATTCTCTTCTTTATTGTGGGTAGTCTGGCCGTTTATCTGGTGAAGAAGTTCTATTTTATTTCTGCTCCCGGCATGGTGGTAAAGGAGAGCTATGTGGTGCTTTTACCGTATGATGTCCGCATTCAGCAACTCTACATTCAGGAAGATGATAGTGTAGTGGCCGGAGAGAACTTACTGTCTTTTGAGAGAGATTTTCGAATTGATGACAACACACTCATTAATTCTACTCGAAGTGTAGATGAATGGATTACAAAAGAGCGTTTTACCGCCAACAGAACCATTCAGGTGAAAAGGGTAGAAATAGAAGAGAATCAAAAGAAAGTAGAGCTGATTAAAAAGCAGATAGCTCAGTTGGAAAAACTAGTAATACTAGATGTATCTAACTCTAATAAGGTTGATGACTATGAAATGCAGATCAATGATCTGGAATCTGCAAATCGGGTTTTGTCGGAAGAAATAAAGTATTGGATGAGCTATTTGGGTGAATTACCCAAGTACATGGAAAGGTATCAAACATCACTCATGGAGCAAATGAGTGCCAATAGTGCACTCACTGTATTTAAGTCACCCACTTATGGTAATGTTTCCATCATTAATTACAAACAATACGATCTGGTTTATAAGGGAGAACCAATTATGACCATTGAGATGGAGGACGCTTATGTGAGAGCGTATATTCCTCAAGATGAATTTGGTTCAATTTTTACCGGTGACATCGTCAATGTGATTTTTCCTGATAGAACCAAGGGAAAGGGAGTGATAGAAAAGATTTACAGTGACCTGGAAAAGCTGCCACCTGAGTATCAGGACGAATCGCGTGCATCAGTGCGCTCACTGCTAGCTATAGTAAGACCATTGAATGAAAGCCAGCAAAAGAAGTGGAAGTCTAACAATAGACTTGGTGTTGAAATTAGGAAAAGGAGGTTCTTTTAATGGACTGGAAAGAGAGCGATACTGTGGGAATGACTTCAGTCAATGAGGGAATAGCGAAGGTTTTTGATCGTTCGAAAAACTCCGTTATTAATGAGCACGGCTTGGATGTGCTGGTGGTAAAGAACTTTGAAGACACCAAAATACCATCGTTGGTCGCTTACGATGTAATTGTTATTGATTATTATAACCCTTCTAGAGCCTCAGAACTACTTAGAGCTATTCGGTCTTCACCTTATGAAGAAGTATATCTTAAAGCCGTATTTGTTGTCTCATATGGCAGAGAAGTAGATCCAATAGATGAGGGTCTGGCAGATGGCATTTTAGAAGAGCCCAAATTGGCTTCTTACATCTCAAAGATTGAATGGATATTGAAAACTACTGAGGAAATTCAGGAGGTAAGCTCAGATTTTACAGGTAGAAAAATACTCTTAAAGCTTATCAGGTTTTTATATAGCAGACAAACTAACCTTAAGCCGGTTCCATCAAGTAAGTCCATAATGGGCTATTCCTTCCCATTTCTAGATGTGAATGTGCAACAGAAAGATTATCAGGAAGTACTAGATATATTGAGTGTTGGGTTAGAGAGAGGTCTGCTCGATGAAGACTTTATTGATTATACCCACCTTTGTAGTAATTGTCTCTCCGGCTTCATCAATTATAGAGAAACATGCCCTAAGTGCGGAACGCGAAAGCATGTATCACAGAATACAATACACCACTTTGTGTGTGGGTATGTAGGCCCCGAATCGGATTTCCAGGAGAAGGACTCGCTAAAGTGTCCGAAATGCGATAGAAGGTTAAGACATATTGGGGTAGATTATGATAAACCTTCTCTTGTTTCGGAGTGTGAGAATGGACATATTTTTCAAGACCCAGTCATGAAAACCTTCTGCTTCAACTGTCATGAAGAAGCCGACCTGCAAGACCTGGTCGACTATCCAATTAACGAATACTCTCTTTCAGCCTCAGGTGCTAATGTGGCAGTGAGTGGATCGGTGAAGCAAAAGAAAAAAGTAGAAGAGCTTGAAGGATTCGTTTCTCTGTCGGTTTTCAAAACCTTCCTGAAAGTGGAGGTACAAAGACAAAAAGTGCTTCAAAAAACAGGATCGGTTACATACATGAACCTTATGCTATCTCCTGAGACTTTGAAGAAGCACCAGAATGACTATTCCATCTTTAGCCACGATTTGGCTCAGCTGGTGAAAAATCAGCTGAAACCAACGGAGATTGTCTCCTTCCTTAATGATGATGTGTTTTTGGTGCTTACACCGGAATCAGATTCAGAACAAACCTCCGCAAGATTTCAGGAGATAAGAGATACACTGCTTAGAATGATTAAGAATAATCTTGGAGGTGGTGATAAAGACAGAATCTTCTTCGAGACATTTGAAATGGAACTGACAGACGAAGCAGACTCCATATTGGAGAAGATCAACCAGGAAATTAATATTTTCTAATGTGGCAAGATCTGGCGGACTACTTTAATGGCATGACTACCGCCACCTTCTTTAGGGTGTATTGGTATTTGTTTATCATCGAAATTCCTCGCTATCTCCTCTTTGATTATTTTATTCTAATAATGTTCTATCTCAGGAGATTCTCACAAAGACATCTCTACAGAGAAGCTAAAAGTAGGTTTTGGGCTGAAAGTCCTTTAATAAGTATTCTGGCTCCGGGAAAGAACGAAGGCAAGAATATTTACAAGTTGGTCAAGTCACTTGAAGCTCAGACATATCAAAATTATGAGATCATTATAGTTGACGATGGATCTGATGATGATACACCTATTATAGGCCGTTCTTTAGAGAAGGCCGGACTGATAGATCTCTTCATTCGTAATGAAGTAAGAGGAGGAAAGGCCAGTGCTGCCAATCTTGCATTGCGCTATGCTAAAGGGAAATATATTCTTCACTTAGATGCTGATAGCTCGCTAGACATGACAGCCATCGAAAGAATCATAACCAGGTTTTATATGGATAGTGAAATCGGTTGTGTTGGTGGGAATTTAAAGGTAAGAAACGCTGACGATAGTCTTGCTGCCACTATGCAGGGTATAGAGTATCTGATGTCTATTTCAGTAGGACGTATAATTACCTCTTATCTAGGAATTTATCGGATTATTTCCGGTGCTTTTGGCGCTTTCAAAACCGATGCTTTGAAGCGAATTGGGGGCTGGGATATAGGCCCGGGGCTGGATGGTGATGTAACTCAGAAGTTTAGAAAAATGGGCTATAAGGTGGTTTTTGAAGATAGAGCCATCTGCCTTACATCAGTACCTACCTCATTCAGTAAGTTGGCAAAGCAAAGACTAAGGTGGAGCAAATCGATTATCAGATTCAGGCTTAGAAAACATATTGATGTTTTCTTGCCAACTCAGAATTTCACCTTTCTGAATATGATTTCATCGTTGGAAAATGTCCTCTTCAATGTGGTCTTTGCATTTCTATGGCTCTTCTACATGGTAGATATTATCATACATTTTCCCGAGACCTTGCCATTTATTATTGCCATTAAGCTCTGTATCTACACTGTGGTGAATTATATGCAGTTTTTTGCCTTATTGGCTATTTCAGAACGATGGAAACAAGAGCTCAAGTTTCTCATCTACATACCGCTCAAGTCTATCTATAATGGGTATTATATGAGAATTGTAAGGATAATGGCCTACATCAAGGAAATGTACTTCTATTCTTCCTATAAGGATAATTGGAACCCTGCAAAAACATCAGACAAGGCCATGCAGCATGGAAGACTTTAAGCTGTTTTGTAAGAGAGAACAAATGTAGATCCTAGTCCAACTTCCGATTCCAGTGAAATTTCTCCTTCAAACAGTTGAACAAGGTTTTTCACATCATAAAGTCCAAGTCCGAGCCCATCACCTTTGCTATAGCCAGAGTTGTCTTTTGAATAGGGCTCTATAGATTCCAAAGATTTATTTTTGAAACCAATGCCTTTGTCTTGAATAGTGATTTCATATCTGTCGTCTACAGCTTGTCCCATTACTTTTACCGGAAAGCTTCTTGCTGAAAATTTAAAGGCATTTTCTACTAGTTCTTTCACAGAGAAGTCCAGGAATTCCTGTGGTATTTGAACTTCACTATCGTTAATGTGAAGGTAGAGATCAGAGTTTCTGCCAAAATCATTCGCTACCGACTGACAAATGGATTTAATTCTTTCGGCTGTTTCAGTTGTTTTAAGAGCCTTAAGCTCTTTAAGCTCCGATGCATTGTTTTTCAAAGCCTCAATTCTATAGAAAATCAAAATCTTTGAAATCTCTTTACGAAGTTTAGAAGCAGAGCTGCCAATCAGTCTGGATATTTCGGCTATCTCCGGAGGGGAAAGTGTGTCTATTTCTTCCGTTATCAAGTCCGACATCCGTTCAATATTTTTCAGAGGGTCATCAATGATGGTAGCAATGGGAAGACCAACAGAGTTTTTAAGGCGATCGTATTTTTCGTTTTCCTTGGCATTAATCTCCGCTCTCATTTCCAGCCTTTTGGACACTGCGTTGAGCAGCTCAGTCATGTCGAAAGGCTTGGTGAGGTAATCATTGGCGCCAAGGTTCATTCCCGAGCGCAAATCCTGCATAGAATTCTTTACCGTCAGGAAAATGAAAGGAACAGTTTTGGTGGTTTCTTCTTTTCGCAAAGCAGCCAAAACGCCATACCCATCAACTAGGGGCATATTAATATCACTGATAATCAAGTCGGGTACATCGGCCAAAGCGGCATCAATTCCCACTTGCCCGTTTTCTGCAGAGTTTACCTCATATCCCTCAAATTCTAGAATTTCAACGATATTATCCCTGAGCAGACTATTATCTTCAATGACGAGTATCTTCTTCATGTGATATTGAATTAACTAAATATACGATTATTGAAATTGAAAGTGCTGCAATTTTGTTTAATTTCCGTCTATGGCTATCGGTGAAATACTGATTGTGGATGATAATGAATTAAGTGCTCAGGCACTTGCTCAGGCCGTGAAGGAGTTGGGGTACTCGGTATGTAGCGTGTCTCCCAATACAAAAAAGGCTATCGAAGATTTTAATAGTTTCGAGCCAACAGTGGTTTTGATCGATTTCAATCTTGGTGAAGGGCTTGATGGTATTGATCAGATGGTTGAAATTGAAAAGATCAGGGACGTTCCTGTGGTTCTAGTAACCTCAGCGGATTCTGATGAAGATATTGACAAAATTCTTCGCAAGAAACCCGATGCTTACATTCAAAAGCCTATTGAAGTAAAGGAGTTAAGGGCCATTTTGGAATTGGTGACATTTAAATTTCAGAAGGAGAAGGAGATGGAGGGAATGAATAGGGAGCTGGAAAGACGGGTAAAGGAGAGAACCGAAGAATTGAATGTTGCTCTGAAGTCTCTGACTAAAGAAATGGAGGCCAAGGAGAAATTGCATAAAAAACTGGAGAAATCTCTAACCGTAGAGAAGCACTTTGGAGATCTAAAATCTAATATTATCACCAATCTCTCACATGAATTTAAAACCCCTCTGGCATCTATCCGGTCTAGTGCGCAAATACTGGATAGATTTATAAGTACTACCTCCAATGATGAGAGAGGGCTAAAGCATACTGCTCGCATTGAGGAAGGTGTTGATATTCTGACACATCTCTTAACCAGAATTTTATCTGTTGAAAAGGATCAAGAAAGCTTTTATCAGCCAGACAAAATTAAAATACACCTTCCAACATATCTGGACAATCTTAAGGAGGAGTTTGATGACACGACTCAATATGAGGCGGTGATTACCTCTGATATCAACTTACATGATGAATATATCCATACTGATCCAAAATTGTTGAGGCTGATATTGATCAATGTGGTTTCTAATGCTTGCAAGTATTCACATGCAAATGGAGAGGTGAATGTGCAGATAACTAGTAATGGCACTGTACTACACATGGTAGTTAGGGATTTTGGTATAGGCATCGATAATGAAGATCTCGAACAGATTTACTATAGATTTTTTAGGGGGAAGAATGTAGAGTCAATAGAGGGTACTGGTATTGGCCTGTCCATCGTTAAGCGATGTTTGAATGCATTATTTGGGGAGATTGATGTGCAGTCAGAGCTTAATAAGGGCACAACTGTCAGCATAAAAATTCCAATAATTCAGCCTGAAGCAGATTAACAACCGTTTGCAAGAAAGTTTTTCCATGGCTAATCTCCTTGAGCCAGTACAATCCTGTAATTTTAAAATCGCAAAATGGAATTAGCATGAGTTTTATACTTAAACACCCATATAAATTTGGTAAGGGCTATGAAAAACCTGTAGCGTATTTCTCCATGGAATTCGCAATAGACCAACCACTTAAAATCTACTCGGGAGGACTTGGCTTTTTGGCAGGGTCGCATATGAGAAGTGCCTATGACCTAAAGCAAAATGTAGTAGGTATTGGTATTCTTTGGAAATACGGATACTACGATCAGGTAAGGAAGCACAATAACGAGCTAGACGTGCTGTGGCAGGAGAGACATTACAACTTCCTTCAGGAAATGGACTTCGATATAGAGGTTTCGGTTGACAATCATCCGGTTAAAGCTAAGGTATATTATCTGGCACCAGAGGTTTTTGGTTCGGCTCCAATTTTCCTGCTCTCCACCGATCATCCGGAAAATGATCATCTAGCGCATACCATTACGCACAAGCTTTATGATAATAATATTGCCACCAGAATTGCGCAGTATATTTTGTTGGGTGTTGGTGGAGCTAAGGTTTTAGAAGCTCTGGGACATGAAGTAGATATGTATCACTTCAATGAAGCACATGCCTTGCCGGCAGCTTTCCGCTTGTTGGAAAAATTGGGCGATGTAGAGAAAGTGAGAGAGAAGTTGGTGTTCACAACGCATACACCTGTAAAGGCCGGTAATGAGGTGAATGACCCTAATTTCTTGCACAAGCTGGGCTTTTTTAATGGATTCAGCATTAAGGAGATAGATGACCTCATTGGTCTTGATGGCGGCATGTTCAACCATACTTTGGCTGCTTTGAGACTTTCTAAAATTGCCAATGCCGTTTCTAAGAAGCATCAAGAGGTTTCAAATGAAATGTGGGGAGGGTTCGAGAATATCTGCGATATCATTCCGATAACCAATGCGCAAAACGCAAAGTATTGGACGGATACGGAGATTGAAAAAGCCAGAACCAAGAAGAATGTGAAGAAGTTTATTCAGCGCAAGAAGGAGATGAAAGAAGAGCTCTTTCAACTGGTAGCTGATCAAACCGGTAAAATTTTCGATCCTAATGTGCTCACTATTGTATGGGCAAGAAGATTTGCCGGATACAAAAGGGCAGATTTGATTGCCAGAGACGTTCAACGATTTGAGAAACTGCTGAACAATAAAGAAATGCCTGTTCAAATCATATGGGCAGGAAAGCCGTATCCTCTAGATCACTCTGCGGTAAGTACCTTTAACTGGTTAGTTCATTTTACCAGAAAGTACCATAACGCCACTATTTTAACAGGTTATGAGCTGAGCCTTTCAGCCTTAATGAAGAAGGGGTCTGATGTATGGTTGAATAACCCGAGGGTGCCTCAAGAAGCCTCTGGGACATCAGGAATGACTGCGGCCATGAATGGATCGCTAAACTTTTCAACCAATGATGGTTGGATACTTGAATTTGGGGAGCATGGTAAAAACGGATTCGTAATTCCTGAGGCAGATTTATCTGCTCCGGAAGGAGAACAAGACCAGTGGGATGCTGATCATATGATGCGTATTCTAGAAGAGGAGATTGTACCGATGTACTACGATGACCAAGATCGTTGGGTAGAAATCAACTTCCAGAGTATGGAAGATGTAACCAAGTACTTTAAGGCCTCCAGAATGGCAGATGAGTATTATAAAAAGCTTTATAATCATTAAGAGGATTTAAGACTTTTACTAATATTGCAAGGCAGTCGAGAGACTGCCTTTCTTATTGGGATATTAGCTCAGTTGGTTTAGAGCGCTGTCCCGAGTACTCGGGAGCAGGACCTTCATAAGGGAAACGTAAAGAATAATTTGGAGTGTTAGCTCAGTTGGTTTAGAGCATCGCCTTGACAGGGCGGGGGTCGTTGGTTCGAATCCAATACACTCCACAGACAAAAGCCTCGATAAGAGGCTTTTTGCATTTAGTTGAAGCCATAATTTAATCGTTTCGAAGAGATTCTACGGGGTTCATTCTGGCTGTTTTTAGTGTCCGCATAGACACAGTCAAAGAGGCTATGGAAAGCATCAGTAAAACGGTAAAAAGTGTAACAGATAAAGGAATGTTTGTGTGGTAGGCAAAATCTTGTAACCACTTATTCATGAGCCAATAAGCTATTGGTATACCTATTAAACTGGAAAGGCCAATTAGCCAATAAATTTCCTTCAAGAAAATGGATAGTACCTGAGTAATTTTGGCTCCCATAACTTTTCTAATGGCTATTTCTTTAACCTTCGATTGAATAATAAATGTTACTAACCCAAATAACCCAAGGCAAGAAACCATTAGAGCAATTGTTGTAAAGATTTGAAAAATCTTACCCAATCTCATCTCTGTAGTATAAAGGTTATTGAACCTGCTGTCTAGAAACTGATAACGGAAAGGTGAAGTTGGAATATGTTTTTGCCAAACCTCCTCAATACTTGCCATAGTCTCCTGAATATTGGTTGTATTCAATTTGATTAGACTAAATGCTCCATTATATCCATTGAAGCTTTCATAGAAGAAAACCATGGGTTTAATCTTCTCATGGAGCGATTCTAGATGGAAGTCTTTCACTACACCCTGAATTCTTGCCTCTTCATTATACATAAATGGGTAGGAGACCTCCAGTGGATGTTCGGCATTCTTTGGATTCACTTCCAGAAGAAGATTGGCCATGGTTTCATTGATGATGACTGTAGGGGTATAGTCCGACAGTTTTTTGGGATCAAAATTTTCACCACTTACAAATTCCAGGTTTAGTAGCGGGGCATAATGCTCATCAATATTATGCCCTTGAACAATTTGCCCAAGGTTCAAAGCGTCAGTGCTGAAGCGCATGTTGTTGCCTGCTGGCGGGCTTGTGGAGATCGAAACATGCTCAATACCTGAAAGTTTTTTAACATCTGCTCTGATCAGGTCGAAGTTTTGTGAAAGTGCCCTATCCAGTACTACAATTTGTTCAGGAGCATAGCTTAGCTTTTGCTGTTGGAAGAGATTGAGCTGGCGCTGAACAATCATGGCTCCGACAATTAATATAATCGCCATGGCAAATTGAAAAATCACCAAGGCTTTTCTTATCAGCTGCCCCTTGCTACTGGTTGAAATTTTACCCTTAAGAAATTGATTAAAGGAGAACCTTGAGATGAGCAAAGCTGGATATAGACCTGCTATCAGACCAGTAATGAATATTATCCCTATGGTGCAGACAATAAAGGTGATATCGGAATAGTAGCGGAAGCTAAGTTTGGTATTTAGGGCCTGTTCAAAATATGGGGTAAAGGATTCTACCAATAGAATGGCAATAGGTAATGCCAAAAGACATAGAAGCCAGGATTCAGTGAGGAATTGAGATAAAAAACTTCCTTTTCCTGCCCCTAAAATTTTTCTTACGCCAGCTTCCTGACCTCTCTTGAGCGACCGGGCTGCAGAAAGGTTTATGTAATTGATAATGGCCAGAAGTAAGATGGCTACAGCAATAGTTGTAAAAATTCCATAAAGCCTTTTATCTGTTGGAATAATCACATCATTCGGGATCTCCAAATCATATTTTACTTCCTCAAATGGTTTTAACCTGAATTTGATAGAGATCATTAATGGACCACTGACAACACTCTTAATTTGTTGATTGGCTTCTTTCTCGAAAGATGGGATGTTTGTATTAGGAGCCAGTTTTAGGTAAACATTTGTTCCATCATAGCCTGGTGATGTAATGCCATATTCTATGTCCTGAGGAATTATAAGGTTAAACTGAATACTTGCGTGAGGAGGAGGGTCTTTTACAATTGCACTTACCGTAAAAGGATTTCTTCTGTTACTCACAATTTCGATTTCCTTACCAATTGGGTTTTCGCTTCCAAAGTATTTATAAGCCGCAGACTCTGTTAAAACAATATCAGAAAAAGACCTTAACGCTGTTTGAGGATTTCCTCTCAGAAATGTTTGTGGGAAAATATCGAAGAAAGAACTGTCTGCTTTCAAGAAATCTTCTGTAAAGTAATTTTTCTTCTCATCATCAGTAAAAACTAAATCCCTCTCATTCTTATTCACAATGGTATACCCTTCCACTTGAGGCATTACTTGCTTTAAAAACGGACCAACACCCGGGTGTGTCCTGCTTAAGAAACCTTCGGAAGGATTGATTCCTATATTCGACTCAACTTTGTAAATCCGATCCTTGTCTGGCAGGTCAAAGTCTTTTCTGGCCTGTTCAATAATTAGAAGTATTAGCATTAGACTACTGGCCAGTCCAACAGATAGCCCAAAGAGGTTAATAAGAGTAAATGACTTTTCATGAAGCATAGATCTCCATGCCGTTTTTAGATAATGTTTGATCATGTGTGTAAAGATGGAGTGTGAAAAGCTCGGCTCTTTAGAGAATAAAATGATGTCTCGGATTAAGGTGTATGTATACAGAAGGTTGGATGATAATTTACTTCTAGTTTCACGCCAATCTTGATAAGCCTCAAATAAGTCGCCTTCAATTTCTTCAGCATACCTGTCAGAGCAAAACTTGCGAAAGATGCGTAAAGGAAGCTTTGGTGGTGTGTGCATTAGTCGGCCATCCTAAGGGTTTTCAAATCGATGTTTTGCCAGAGCGATTCACGCATCTCTCTATTTTTCTTTAGGCTCTTAATGCCGTAGGAGGTAGGTTGAAAGATTCGCTTGCGCTTACCACCTCGCTTTTGAGTTGGAGCGCCTAGTTCTGAATTGAGATAGCCCTTTTCCTCCAGGCGATAAAGTGCAGCATGAATAGCGCTCAGGTTGTAAGTTCGTTCGCTGTGCGTTTCCACTTCGTCTTTAATAGTATTGGCATAAGCCTCATCGCCCAACGAGCAAGTCGCCAGCAGCACCAGTTCCTCAAATTCGCCTAATGAGTCTCCTTTCATAGTTTATATTTTATATAAATGTAAATAATATAAAGTGTCAAATCCAAATATTTTATACTTATGTAAATTTAATAGCGATGAATTTTGCTAGTGCTGATCTTTAATTGTGACTTTTCACTATCAATCCGTCTTATTCAGAGTTATATTAGAATACCCAACGGATGTGCTCATGAAACTGCGTTTGAATAAATTGAATTTGGTTGTTACAGCTCTTATTGCTGTATCGGCTAGTACATTTGGCCAATCTAGTGAAGCGATCAGGAAGTACACTGAAAGTATAAGCTCGGGGCTGCCAACTGAGGTGCAGGGGCAATTGATTTACAGCGCAACCTTGTTGCCGGAGTTCTATTTTGAAAATCAATTTGAACGGGTTTGGACCAGGCCTTTGCAGGCGTCCTTTTTAGGTTTAGTTAGAAGATCATATGATCATGGTCTTAATCCGGCCGACTATCACTTCAGTACATTGAATCAACTGCACATGGATGCAGTGGAGTCTCAAAGCACCGATGCAGAAATTCTTTTTACTGATGCTTTTTTGCTCTATGCCAGCCATTTTCTCAATGGAAAACTAGATCCGGAAGAAGTGGAAGGGGAGTGGCAGGCTGTAAGAAGTGAGGGCAATGCCAAAACCTTTCTTCAATTATGTTTGGCTTCGGGCAACATAGAAGAAACTTTTAAACAGCTGGAGCCTGAAAGTGATAGTTATAGAGGTTTGGTGAAGGCTTTGAGAAAGTACCGAGACATTCAGGCAGCAGGTGGTTGGAATGAACTGGAGGCAGGTGAAACATTGAAGCCGGGAATGGCTGGAAGCAGGGTGACAGCCCTAAAGCACAGACTTTCCATTGAGGGATTCTTTTTGATGGAAGAGGAGCCTAACGATGCGTATTCTGAGGAACTGGCCAATGCCGTAAGAGAGTTTCAAATTCATCATGGCCTGGAAGCTGATGGTAATGTAGGTAAGCTAACACTGGCCTCTATGAACATTCCTGCCACTGCTAAAATAGCCAAACTAAGGGCCAACATGGAGCGCTTAAGGTGGATCAGCCAAGACATGGGAGATCACTATGTTTTTGTCAACATTGCAGACTTCACCATGAAAGTTTATCGGGCCGATACTTTGAGTTACCAGCAGAGCGTTGTGGTGGGCAAGCCG
>JABXIP010000264.1 GCA_013373005.1 Cytophagia bacterium
GCATCTTGAAATGCAATAAATCCTTCAGAAGCCAAGTAGGTATCTATGTAGTGAATCGGATGTCCTAATAATCCATCAAAACCCTTTCTGTATGGCTCAAAAGCCACTCCACCATGTACATAGGCATGAAGATTAGGCCAGATATCGTGTATGTTATTTACTCCGTGCTTCTCAATGATTCGCTCCATGAGAATGGTAATCCAGGCAGGAACTCCTGCCATCATTCCAATATTCCATTTGTGAGCATTCTCAATAATTTCTTCAAGCTTGGTTTCCCAATCCTTTTGCTTCTTGATTTTTGGGCTAGGGCGAGAAAATCCTTGTATCCATAATGGAAGCTGACCTGTGGTGATACCACTTAGGTCGCCATAGTAGAAGTTACCGGAAAAATTCAGAGAGGTACTTCCACCTAACATCAACATGCCCGACTGAAAAAACTTATCTGGCAAGTCATACTTACCCAAGGTATACATGTGGCGCGTGCCTGTTCTCCGTATCTGACGGATCATATCTTTTGTAACCGGAATAAACTTAGATGAAGCCCCAGAAGTACCTGAGCTCAAAGCAAAAAACTTGGTTCTTCCTGGCCAGGTGACATCAGGCTCACCATCTCGGGTTTTATGCCACCACGAATCATTCATTGAATCATAATCATGAATAGGCACGTTGGCTTTGAATTGCTCATAGAAATCATGTTGACCATGACTTCTGAATTTTTCCAACACACTCATGAAGTCATACTCCCTACCAAACATAGTATTTCGGGCACTGATCAGGAGTTTTGAGAGTTCCTTCTTCTGGAGATCATATGGAGAGGTATAATCTTGCTCGAGAGTTTCTCTCAACTTAATACCTTTCTTTAAAATCGATCCGATTATCGGCATACACTAATTTAGGTTAATTGGACTTTAGCAGAAACAAGTGCTTTTATGCTAAATTGCGCCCCATTCGGGTAACCAAATATAATAGAAATCTAAACGCTACCTTAATTGAGACTAATGAGTATTGCAGAGAACATTTTCAAATTCAATTCGGAGATCGAGCCCTTCAATGCGCAACTCATTGCCGTGAGTAAGACTAAGCCTAATGAAGATTTGTTACAGGCCTATGAAGCTGGACAGCGAGATTTAGGTGAAAACAAAGTTCAGGAGCTTACAGCCAAGTTCGAAGAATTGCCAAAAGACATTCGTTGGCACATGATTGGACACCTTCAAAGGAACAAAGTAAAGTACATTGCACCTTTCGTTCATCTTATTCATGGAGTAGATAGCCTGAGACTTTTGGTAGAAATAAATAAGCAAGCAGCTAAGAATAACAGAGTAATCAATTGTCTGCTTCAGGTCTATATTGCTAAAGAAGAAAGCAAATTTGGCTTAGATGAAACTGAGCTCGAAGAGCTGCTGAACTCTACTGAGTTTGCCGAAATGGAAAATATAAAAATTGTCGGCCTGATGGGCATGGCTACCAACACAGAGAATGAGGCTGTGATACGAAGAGAATTTAAAGGGCTGAAATCTCTTTTTGAGGAAATCAAAAGCAAGTACAACTCAGAAAAGGTAGCGATGACAGAAATCTCAATGGGCATGACTGGAGATTACAGAATTGCTTTGGAAGAAGGCAGCACCATGATAAGAGTTGGCAGTGCCATATTTGGAAGTAGAAACTATCACTAAAATGACCGCAAAAACAATTTTAATAATCGCTGGAATTTTCGGAGCACTAGCCGTAGGCATTGGTGCCTTTGGTGCTCACGGATTGGAAGCAACACTCACTGCCAATGGCAGGTTAGAAACTTACGAAACCGCAGTGAAATATCAGTTCTACCATACATTGGCCCTTCTCTTACTCGGTATTTTAATGCTCAACCTAAGCCACGATTATTTCAGCTGGGCAGCTTGGTCCTTCATAATTGGCACCGTTATTTTCTCAGGATCGCTGTATACATTGAGCCTAACCAACATCACCTGGTTGGGAGCTATCACTCCAATTGGTGGTCTGGCACTGATAGTGGGTTGGGTATTCCTAATTTTGGGAGTAGCAAGAGCCAATTATTAAAAGAACTTCTGGTTGAAATTAACCAAATACAGTTCCTTGGTTGCTCTAGTTAAGGCGGTATACAACCATCGAAGATATTCGTGATTTACCATCTCATCGGTTAGATATCCTTGATCGACAAAAACAGCATCCCACTGCCCTCCTTGCGACTTATGGCAAGTTAAAGCATAGGCAAACTTAACCTGCAAAGCATTCAAGTAAGGATCACTCTTAATGGCCTTTATGCGTTCTGACTTAGTACTTAAATCCGCATAATCCTCCACCACCTGATCATACAAATTCTTGTATGCCTTATCATTGAGAGAAGCTTCTGCAGCATAAATAGTATCAAGCATCACCTTAGCTTCAAAAGGTTCCTGATCCGGATAATCCAAAAGCCTAAGCGTAAGGTTAGCAAACCTCAGATCGTAAACCTCTTCAAAGCGACTAATCTTCAACACCTCAACAAAATCTCCATTGGCTAGAAAGCCAGCGGGAGCATCTTCAGGCAGAAAGTGATAATTGTTCCGAACGATCATAAGAATATCTCCAGCCTCAATTTCATCTTCCCTGTATTGAATTGCTCTTCTGATATACTGATTATACTGAACCGCATTCTTATTGCTTCGGCAAATGATGGTTGTATTTTCTACGCCAAACTTGTCATAGGCATAACGCAGACCATCTTCCAGCTTCTCCCCTGTCATCTTGAAAACATCTGTAAACCTGCTGGTGGCTAGAGATATTTTAAAATCTTCTCGTGGCAATTCATTCCTAAGCCTTGTAGCATTGAATAGAATACCCGAATCTAAATCTTGCCGCATTACTTCGGTCAGTTCAATAGACTGAACATCGGCTTTGAAATTCTTTTGCAGGTAATCCTTTTCCAAAGCAGGGCTTTCCAAATTCCCCACAGGGGGCAACTGAGCCGTATCACCAATTAACAGCAGCCTATTACCCTCTTTGGAGAATACGTAGTCCATCAGATCGGATAAAAGTCCTCTCTGCCCAAATTCGGCAGAGTCAGAAATCATAGAAGCCTCATCGACAATAAAGAGAGTACTCTTATGATAGTTCGATTGTCTTTTGAATTCAAGCCCTCCTCCGGGTTCGGCTGTTTGTTGAAATACCTTTTTATGAATCGTAAAAGCTGCACGTTTGCTGTAACCAGACATTACCTTAGCCGCTCTGCCTGTTGGAGCCATGAGCACATACTTATAATTAAAGAATGGCAGCATTTTCACAATGGCGCTCACCACGGTGGTTTTACCTGTACCGGCATATCCTCTCAGAATAAGCACAGGTTTCTCCAGCTTTTTATTCAGCAGAAAATCATCGAAAAGGCTAAACAGCTGCTTCTGCCCCTGAGTTGGCTCAAAGGGGAATTTATCGAGTAATATGTCAGAAGGTTTAGCCAAAGAGGTTCAATTTTTCGGTATGATTAATACCTTTAACATGAATGATCTCTTGCAAAGATATCGTTCGCTAGAGAGCCAGAAAGCATGACGGACAAAATTCAGGAAGAAATAAAAGAGCAATATGGTGAAAAACTAAGAGTAAGAGTCTGTGGTGTCTGTATTGAAAAAGGTAAAATTCTTTTGGTCCACCATCGATCTCTTGGCAAGACCAATTCACTCTGGGCTCCACCAGGCGGGGGGATGCAATTTGGAGAAGATGCAAGAACTGCATTGAAACGAGAGTTTCTGGAAGAGACCCATTGTGAGGTTGACGTTCAGGATTTTTTATTCGTCCATGAATACCTCGATCCTCCCCTTCATGGCATAGAATTGTTTTTTCAGGTTAAAATTATTTCCGGTCATCCCGTTTTAGGGAAAGACCCTGAAATGTCTTCAGACTCCCAATTACTTACCGAAATTGGCTTCTTCGACCTTGCAACAGCACAAAAACGTGATTTAGTCAGTTTACATTACGTATTGCAGAATATTAAAACTCTAACCGATCTCATTAATCAAAAAGGTTATTTCAAATTTCATTAATTATCCATAAAATAGCGGTTCAAATAACTATGGATTACCTAAAAAATTAGTTAATTTTAAGCAAAATTCAACCTCCAAGATGAACCTAACTAAAATACTTACCGTCCTATTCTTCGTTGTAGCGATTGGCGTTGGTTACTTACTATATGATGGAATTAATAAAACCATTGAGGAAGCCAAAGAAATTGAGAGAGTGGAACAAAGAGTTATCGCAAAGCTCGAAAAAATCAGATCGGCAGAGGAAGCCTATCTGGCAACCTATGGTGACTATGCAGACACCTGGGAGAAGCTAATTGCTTATGTTGATACCGGTAAAATCTACCTTATTACCAGAACTGAGGAGATCATTATGAAGGCTTACCAAGAGGAAGAGTCTATTTTTACTTATGATACCGTAGGAATCAAATCAGTGAAAGATTCACTTTTCTCTCCGAACTTCGACCCGAGAACATTGCCTGAACTACCTCATGCACCGGGTAAATACTTCTCTCTTTATGCTAAAGATTCTGTAAGAAGTGGTGTAAGCGTAGATTACATTGAAGTAGTTGATACTTATCCTTTTGACAGAACAAGAACTGAGGATAATGATATCGCTCAAAGAAGACCATTAAGGTTCGGCTCCAGAACAGACATTACCACAGCAGGTAACTGGAAATAAATCGTGCGTTTAGCCGAAACTACACAGATAATATCCATAAAAGACGAAAGGCTCGATATTGACAAGATAAGTCAGTATCGCCTTTCGTTTTTTCTTTCTGACAAAGAATGCCAGGTGGCAGTCTTCGATGTCAAGAAGAAACAACTATTGCTTTTCGAAAGCCTAGAATTCAATCCTGAAAAATCCTTAATAAAAAACCTGGAGACCTTATACAATGAGCATATTCTGATAGCGGCCGGTTTCTGGAAGGAAATTCAGGTGTTCATGAGGAATAAGCAGTTTGCATTGATTCCTATACCAGTATTTGACAGGTCTTTAGCCAGTCAATATGTAAGACTGAATGAAAATGTGGATTCAGAAAAAGACGAATTCCATTACAAACTAATGGATGAAACTGGTGCTGCTGTAGCTTTTGGTTATCCTAAAGAAGTAAAGGAATGGTTTAGGGAAAAGTACCCAAAGCTATCTCTATATTTTAACCATCAGTCCGTAGCCTATTTAAAGGGAATTCAGGAACAACTCAAGACAAAGGCACCCGCCAGCTTATATCTGAGCCTTAACAACAATGAGGTTCAAATAGCTGGTTATAATATTGAGCGACTGGCCATCTATAACCAGTTCAAATTCTCTGATGCTAATCAGTTGATTAAGCTTGTTTTACTCACCTTGCAGCAGTTTAGTGCAGAAGGTCAATCCACTCCGATTGTTTTGCATGGTGTCAAGGAGCATGTAGATCTAATCCTCCCTATCCTCAAAAAGTACTTTAAGCATATAGAATTAGGCAGAAGACCTAGTGGTATTTTAATGCATCCTGTCTTCAATGAATTAGAAGATCAGGAGTATCTTGAAGTTTTAGCCAACCTCTGACGAAAATCCTTAGCTTTAAGCTATGAAGCGAGTTGCTGTTTTCCCCGGTTCATTCGACCCTTTTACAAAAGGCCATGAAGATATTGTATTAAGAGGCCTCAAACTATTTGATGAGATCGTTATTGCTATTGGCTACAACAGTCAGAAGAATAAGAGATACTTCGAAATAGACTATATGGAGGCAAAGATTAACGAAACCTTTGCCAATATTCCTCAAGTTTCGGTACTCGTTTATAGCGAACTAACAGCCGGACTCGCAGAAAGAATTGGAGCCTGTGCCATTCTTAGAGGCTTAAGAAACACCACCGATTTTGAATATGAAAACAGTATTTCTCAGGTAAATAGAGACTTGAATGACAAGTTGGAAACCATATTCTTAATTACCTCACCAGAGTTGGCAGCTTTAAATTCATCAATTATTCGGGAGGTACATAAGTATCAGGGCGATGTACAAAAATACCTACCCTACGCTCTCTGAGTCTTGTTCATTTTGCTAAACTTCTGATAAACGTGAGTGATTGACTTGTAAGTATTATACATAGCTACGTTCAATTCCTTCTCGTTCATCCATCGAACCTCATCGATATCTTCTTCCAACTGAGGCTTCATCTTGCTATCATCAAGAGACTCCATCAGATACCAGGCTGTTTTCTTAAGAATGCTCTTATCTCCTTTGGTGTAGGTATGCCAGGTAGTGCAAATTTTCTCCTTCACCTTTACCTTGATGTTACACTCTTCCTGAACCTCTCTTTTAGCTCCTTCAACAAATGACTCGCCCTTTTCTATTTTACCTTTGGGTAGATCCCACAATCCCAATCGGTGAATCATTAAAACACCCTTCTCTGAAAGCACTACGCCCCCACCAGCTTTAATGATCTTAAATTTGCTCTTGATATACTCTACGGTTTCCTCATAATTATGAGCCTCCACCGTAACGGACTCAAGGTTCTTGAGCTTTTTATTATGAAGAATAAAAAGAATGGACTTGATGGTACTGGAATTTGCATTCCTAATCAGCAGTTTTCCTTGAAACTTTCGCTCATTAATAAGCAAATCATCATCATCGATGATGTGATCGAACTGAGCCAGATCACCCACCTTATCTGGTCTCTTAATCCTAAGTGGTTTGTCTTTAATATAAATCCTCATGGAGGGAATAGATTCGAGGTCAATATGAAAAAAAATATCCGAACAAGGCGAAAGAAATTCATGCCATTTTCAGAAAAAAAATCTAGTAACTTCGCGCCATGCAATTGAATGAAGCTGACAAAGCAACCGCGCTAAAAATTGCCTCCGACCTTCTTTCCATTGAGGCTATTAAACTTAGTATTAATGATCCATTTACTTGGAGTTCCGGGTGGAAATCGCCTATCTATTGCGATAACCGCATGTCTCTCTCTTATCCTGAGACCAGAACTTTCATTAAAAGTGAGCTGGCAAAAGTAGCCAAGGAGAAGTTTCCAGGATATGAAGCTGTGGCTGGTGTAGCTACCGCAGGTATTCCTCAGGGAGCCCTTTTAGCCGATTTGCTCGAGGTACCATTCATCTACGTTCGCTCCAAACCAAAAGGGCATGGCATGGAAAACCTTATTGAAGGAAAGGTTGATCCGGGTAAAAAAGTTTTAGTAGTTGAGGATCTGGTTTCTACTGGAGGAAGCTCACTAAAGGCTGCTGAAGCTCTCAGACAAGCTGGTTATGAAGTACTTGGCATGTTAGCCATTTTCACCTACGGTTTTCCTTTAGCAGATGAGAATTTCGAGAAAGCAGATATTACGCTTCACTGCCTTAGTAATTATAGCATCATGCTAGAAAAAGCCATTGAAATGGGATACATCACCACAGACGATGTAGCTTCTCTGGAAGAATGGAGAAAAGCACCAGCGCTTTGGAGACGGTAGTAGATTTAGAAATTTGGTGATTTGGTGATTTGATAATGTTGATTGATCAAACATCAAATCAGCTTATCTCTAAACAGCTCTTCTAGGACACTAGGTAATTCGTAATTCGTAATTCGTAATTGTCTAATACTTCTCCTCTATTCCTAAACCAAACAGAGCGAAGTCATATTTAACGGGGTCTTCTGGGTCGAATTCTTTTAGGTGATTAGTCAGCTCAATGGCCATTTGCCAGTCGGTTTGTTTGCGAGTAATCAGCTGAAACCTTCTAGCAACGCGCTCTACATGCAGGTCGCATGGGCAAACTAATTGAGAAGCCTTTACTCGTTTCCAGAGGCCAAAATCTACGCCCTTGTCATCAGCTCTAACCATCCAGCGCAGGAACATATTGATTCGCTTGCAAGCTGATTTTCTTGCGGGAGTCGCGATATGTTTCCTTGTTCTATAAGGAGCATCGGGTAATGAGAAAAAGTCTTCATGAAAGCCAATTAGACCATTCTCAATATCATTATCTGAAGCAGCCATTCCTTTCAAGAAAGCATCTTCCAGCGAATTATGTTGGCTATAATACTGCTTGAAAAACTCCACAAAATAGAGCGTATCCACATCATTAAACGTTCTGTGTTTAAAATGAAGCAATGCTCTTAGGTCGTTTTCGGAATGGTTCAACACAAAATCATAAGGGCTATTATCCATTATGGCAAATAACTCCTTGCACTTGTTGATGATGGTTACTCGCTGACCCCAGGCTAAAATAGAAGCCCAAAAACCGGTGATCTCAATATCCTGAAGTTTAGAATATTCGTGTGGTATGGAAATGGGGTCATTGGCAATAAAACCTGGCTGATTGTATTGCTCAACCTTCGAATCAAGAAAGTCTTTCAGATTATGAAACGACTCAAATGCCATTTATTGGAAGTAATTCAGCTGTACTCTGAACCTCTTGTCTATAGCTTTCAAATGATCATAAGCCCTTTGATTCAGCTTGATGATCACGTTTTCGTTCTCAGAAGTCTCCGGAATAGTGCCGATTACCCGAACATACACTGTAAGATCATTCATCAAGTTTTTCACTTTGATTACCGTTCCCACTTTAGCCGTTCTGTGCAAAGCGAAAAATTTACTTGAAGGCTCATCTTCAGAAATCACCTCAGCATTACCTTCCACCTGAATTTGCTCGAATGGAGTTCCAGGGTAACTGGTTTCTTCAGGTATCTCTGGCTTAATGGTATCGGCCAATGCTAAAGAATTACTATTCGGTACTTCTTCGAATGGTTTATCAGAAACCTTTAAAGAGTCAGGCACATTTATGGAAGTAGGAGCTGTAGTTGATGTCGTTTGCGTTTTCGGCTGCTCTACGGCTGTTAAGACCTGCTTTTTTATAATCAGGTCTTGCCCAAGGTTAATAGCATTTGAGCTAAGACTATTCCACGACTTGATATCAGACACCTGAACATCGTATTTCTGCGCAATTGAAAAGAGTGTTTCTCCGGCCTTCACTTTATGAGTGCTTTCCTGAAGTTGAGAAGTTACCTGTGCATCAGGAGAAATGACTTTTCCACCATAAGGTATTTTCAAAGTCTGGCCAATCTGCAAGCCATTGGCCAAAATAGGGTTAGCGGCATTAATCTCTGAAACGGTTGTCTTGTACCTTCTCGATAAAGAATACAGCGTTTGCTGAGGCTTCACTTTGTGAATGACAAAAACCTTTTCACCCTGTCTTTCAATTCCAAGTGAATCAGTTTGTGCAAATCCGAAACTGGCCAATCCAATAAAAAGTAATACTGCGTAGCTAATCCTTCTCATCAATACTATATATCTTCAACTCGTTCTTTCCTGTAACAAATATAAGTGCGTCTTTGACTATAAAAAAGGCACCAGAAACCAGACCCTTTACATTATTCTCAAGCTCATTCATTAACAAAAGCTCACCAGTCTCATTAAACACACATAGTGTTAACGACTTCTTCTCATCAACGACATGATTGGCTGCAATAAAAATTAAGCCATGCGACTCTAAATAGTCACAACTGCCCTTCACCTCAATTTCCGCCTTCAACTTCAAAAACCTAGCCACTGTACTAAAGTGCTCATTATCTGCCTCATAATGAACCGGATAAAAGGCTTCAGACTCATCAACAACTTGTTCTAGCTTTTCATCCCAATCTTTTGCCTCAATATTGAAGATTAATTTACCCTCATCTTCATCCTGCAAATACAACTGATTAGCCCTTGCCCCAGTCAGCTTCACATTCTCCATTGCCCAAACTGATTCCTGAGCAGTCAGGTCAAAGCCAAAAACACTTCGATCATCAATATTTTGACTGTCTTCAAATTTCTGGAAGACCACCATTTCATTAGTCATGTGATAGGCACTCACCCACCACTCATCTTCGAACTGCAACCCCTCCCACATCAGTTCATAGCTTTGCAGATCAATCAGAGCGAATTTAGATTCCAACTTTTCATTGTCTCGGGTATTGACAAGAATGAGGTGACTTGCTGATTTTGTCTCCCAAATTGGAGCATCGAACAGATGTGAAAATTTTGATTTTAAAACCGTAGGCACTGGCTTTCTTCGTAATTTGAACAAAATTAAATGAATTAAATGGAGAACAAAGGCATCCGTTTTTTTACTCGAATTATTATGGCTCTGAGCATAGTAATGCTCGCTTTTACAGCCTGGGCCAGTGAGCAAGCCAAATATCAAGAAGGTACCATGCGCGTTTTCCTTATGGAAATCAGAGGTGATATTGACCCTCGCATGAATCGCTATGTAGATCTGGCACTCACTCAGGCTACAGAGGAGTCGGCCGACCTGATCATCATAGAAATGGATACCTATGGTGGAGCTGTTACCGATGCTAATGACATTCGCACAAGAATTCTTGAGTACGAAAAACCTGTTTGGGTATATATTGGCAACGATGCCGCCAGTGCCGGAGCCTTAATATCCATTGCGTGCGACAGTATTTATATGGTACCCGGAGCCAACATTGGAGCGGCCACTGTAGTAAACGGCACCGATGGAATGGCTGCGCCAGACAAATACCAATCTTACATGCGAGGCATTATGCGTTCAACAGCCGAGAAGAACGGCCGAGACCCACTCATTGCTGAAGGTATGGTTGATGACCGAGTGGAAATTGAAGGTGTAACAGAGGCTGGAAAGGTCATTACGTTTACCACTTCCGAGGCTATTGCCAATGGTTATTGCGAAGCCGAAGTGGCCAGCGTTCAGGACATTCTGGAGAAAAACGAGATAGTTGACTATGAATTGATTCAGTATGAGCTTCCTGCGAGTGAAAAAGTGATTGCTTTCTTTCTTAACCCAGTAATCAGTGGTTTACTCATATTAGTTATTACCGCAGGTATCTTCTTCGAACTTCAGACTCCAGGAGTAGGTTTCCCCTTAGCTGCAGCGGGAGTAGCACTAGTACTCTATCTGGTTCCTTATTACCTGAATGGTTTGGCTGCCAATTGGGAGATAGCCGTATTCTTTATTGGACTAATTCTAATAGCCCTTGAAATTTTTGTAATACCCGGCTTTGGTGTAGCTGGTATTGCCGGTATAGTCTGCGTAGTGGGCTCACTAATATTTATGATGCTCGGCAACGATATTTTCGACTTTGAATATGTCCCTGCCGGTGAAATCACAAAAGCCGCAACGGCAGTAGGCGCAGGAGTATTTGGCTCCATGCTCTTACTGATCATTCTGGGCTATCGATTTACCGAATCAAAAATGTTTCAGCGTGTAGCCTTAGTTGCAACTCAGAAGAAAGATGAGGGCTATATTGCAACGTTTTACAAGGAAGATATGGTTGGAAAAGAAGGAATGGCAGTAACCATTCTTCGACCAAGTGGCAGAGTAGAAATAGATGATGAAATCTATGATGCATATACCCGAGGTGAATATGTTGAACGTGGTACCAAAGTAGTGGTAGTGAGCCAACAAGGAGCTTCCTTACAAGTTAGAATGAAGAAAAATGAAGCATAACGATTTTTCAGCCGAGAGTTTGGCCATTTCAGGAGGCCACGACCCAGCAGGAGCTCATAACTCAATCAAACCACCAATTTATCAAACCTCTACCTTCAAGTTCAACACAGCTGAAGAGGGAAAAGCGTTCTTTGAAAAGGCTAAGGGCGATGCTCCATTAGAGGAGAGAAATGCCAGTTTGATTTATACACGCTTAAACCATCCGAATGCCATTACGGCTGAGTTTAGATTGGCACAGTTGGATGGTGCTGAAGACGCAGC
>JABXIP010000448.1 GCA_013373005.1 Cytophagia bacterium
CGACCCAAATCTTGGAGGGTAGTAAATAGCCCCGGCTTCAATATGTTGATTTTGAACATGCTAGCCATGTTTTGCCTCCATATGGTAAATACCAGTTTCTTCTTTAAGCAATATCAGCTTGAATTCATCTTCTGAAACCGCCCTGAATTTCACTTTATCTCCTGGGAACAAAAGATTCGGTTCTTCTCGGGTAGTATCGAACATTAGAATTGGCGTTTGACCTATAATTTGCCAACCACCTGGAGCTGATACGGGATAAATTCCTGTTTGATGACCTGCCAATCCAACGGCTCCTTTAGGAACTGACTTTCTGGGTGTTTTTTTTCTTGGGCAGGTAAGACTTTCTGGGAGCGTACCGAGGTAGGCAAAACCAGCCACAAAACCCAACATATATACCCGATATTGTGCTTCGGTATGCAGCTTTATAATCTCTTCGGAAGATAAACCTGTGATTTGTGAGACCTCGTCCATATCAGGTGCAAATGCCCCTTCGTAGCAAACAGGAATAGTAAAGTCTCTGGTATAAGCCATTTGATTGGTTGGTGGGTGCGAGGCCAATTCTCTAATTAATTCGGTGGCTTCGTTTATGGTATATTTAGTCCTGTCAATTCCTACAGTAAGGCTACAATAGGCAGGAGTAAGGAAGGTAAAGCTTTCAGATGCTTTTAGCGTGTGATAAAGGTTGATCACCCGTTGATTTACCTCGGGATCAATCTTCTTCTCGAATGAAACCAGCAGTGCTCTATCGCCAAAAGGTTGAATCTTCATTAGAAATGCTTTTTGCTAATACCCGAGCCTGCCAATTTCTCGGTAATTTTTTCTAGAATAGAAATAGCCAAAGGGTTATCTCCATGAATACAAAAGCTCTGAGCTTCAACGCTTACCTCAGTTCCTTCAAGGCTTTGCGTTTTTTGCTGAAGGGCAATGCTGAGTACCTGCTCAGCTGCTTTCTCAGCATCATGGTGCACAGCTCCATCTAAGTTTCTAGATCTCAGCTGACCATTGGCCTCATATTGTCTATCGGCAAAAGCTTCAGCTATAAAGATCATTCCTTCATTTTCTACCACTTCTTTCACCAGGCTTCCCGAGAGCCCCATTACTTTCAGATTCGGATCAATAGCCTTAATGGCGCTGACTACCGCTTTGGCAATGGTTACATCTCTGGCCATCTCGTTATAAAGGGCTCCGTGAGGTTTTACATAAGCCAGCTGATGAGCTTTGCTCTCAACCAAGCCCTTGAGTGCCGAGACCTGGTATTTGATGGATGCGGCTAATTCTTTATCGCTCATTGGTAGAACCCGTCTTCCAAAACCCTGCAAATCGGGGTATCCGGGGTGGGCTCCAATCTGGACTCCGTGTTGGATGGCAAGATCTATGGTTTTTTCAATCTGATAGGGATCTCCGGCATGCATACCGCAAGCGATATTGCAAGAAGTAATATGAGGGAAGATGGCTTCGTCATTTCCTATGGTATAATTACCATAGCTTTCGCCCATGTCGCAATTAATGTCGACTGATTTCATGAGTCCCGTTTGGGTTGAATTTAAGAAAAGGAATTCAACCCTCGAACATTGAGTCGGGAAACTTCATTGATCAAGCTCAAGAAGTTGCCTTAGAAACTTTAGAGAATAAGAAAGACCTATATATTAATCTTCAAATGGACCGGAAATGGGTACAACATGACAGCAGTCGTGGCCAACAATAAAGTCTTGCTGCAGGACTATTGTATTGTTCTTGATTCCAAAGAACCTCAGAATGGTTCCTGATTTTTTTACTTCATCCATTAAAGCATCAGAAATTACAACATATACGCCCTCGTCCAGAAAATCATTCTGCGGATTTTTCTGATAGATGAGACCATTATCGAGGTTCTTAATGTAATAGTCATCTAAAACAGTGGGCTCTCCATTAACAGTGGCTTTGTATGTGAGGTGGCGTAATTCTTCAGTGCAAAATAACTCCTCCGGACAATCGTCTGGAACCATGCTAGCATCTTCTTCATTACATGAAAAAACCGTAATTGAAGCTAGCAGTAAGAATGGGATATATTTTTTCATAAGTTTCAACCTTTCAATCACTTTGACAGCGAGAGGGTTTTAAAGGTTGGAAACTAGCGTTTGATGTAACCGTGTTTTTCGAACCAGATGTAAGCCCTTTCTACAGCATCTCTCATGGTGAGCTCAGGTGTGTAGTCTAATTCCACCTTGGCCTTGGTACCATCTAAGTGCTGGCCACCAGCTAGCACTGCAATGGCAGTTGAGGTTACCTGAGGTGGTTCTCCCCGGAAGAGTGCATAGCGGGTTTCCTGAAGCTTGTTTACCAATTTGGCCATGTTCAGTGGAACCGTTTTGGTGATTTGAGGAATGTCAGCTATTTCGCAAATAGTAGCCACCAGAGTGTCCATATTTACATTCTCTCCTGTAATGAGGTATCTTTCTCCAACTTTGCCTTTCTCGAGCGCATAAAGTAGTCCACGGCCAGCATCTCTGGCAGATACTACATTTCGCTCTCCTTTAATATATGCCTTTAGCTTTTGGTTTGCAATATCCACTATAAGCTTACCGGTAGTAGGCCCAAAGTCGTATTCTCCGAAAGTCATGGATGGAATGCCTATTACAATGGGCAAGCCATCTTTTGCAGCTTCCCTGGCCATACTGTCCATAAGCCACTTTACATGCACATAGGGAGCCATGTTTTCAGGTTCCTTTTCATAGTAGGCGTCTTCGGTAGCCATTCCTGAAGGCATCTTTGGTAGCGCAATGGCTCCTCCAACATACATGGCTCTTTCTACCTTCGACTCTTCTACGGCATCAAGAAAAAATTTCATCTGCAACCGGGCAGTCTTCATTTCCTGTGCCAAGGGTTTGGGTAAAGTGGGATAGTAGGCACCTGCATTTACCACAGCATCTAGCCCTTGAAAAGCTTTGATCAGGCTTCCACGATCGTTTAGATCTGCAATGCGGGATTCATAGCGCAAATCCACCACCTTATCAAGATCAGTGCTATGCCTGTGAATCAGCACCAGTTCATATTGGCGAATTTGTGCTTCAATGGCTAAGTGGTGTCCGAGCATGCCGGTTCCACCGAGGATACCTATTTTCATGGAGTTGAATTTAACTAATTGTCAACAAGCCGGAGAGGCTTTAGTTCAATTAGTCTTCATCATCACCTTCGTCAGGGTCATCATAAGGGTCAGAATCGTCTTCATCATCCATTTCCTCATCATCACCATGCTTCTCAGCATACTCCATTTTGATGTCGTCTTTCAGATTACCATCATCATCGTAATCATCATCATCTTCAATGATTTGCTGAGCTTCCTCGATGGTCATTCTTACGAGGTAGTACTTTTCTTCAGTTTCAAAAGGGAGTGCAGAAACTCTCTTGCCCTCTTTGTTGGTGAAATGGATAAGATTGTCTTCAAAACCTTCAGGGTATTCAAGTTTAATCTGTTCTTGAATATCTGTGTCTAGCTTTTCAAAGTCTTTAATTACTCTGGGTTTTGATGGACTTGATTGACTCATGGCAGTTAGATTTTGAAGGCAATTTCAATCTTATTGGGAAAAAATCAACTAGTCGAAAAAAAAAATTCTGGTTAAATTTTTAAAAACCAGGCCCTAAAAGGTCTATTTCTGACTGAAAACCAATGAATTGCCTCGGATAGATCATTACATAGGGATCCCAAAAAGGGTTGTTGTCTGGGTTTTCTCCCAAGGAGTTGATGATCTTATTGTTAATGCCTTTGCAATGCAGTTTTTCATAAAACTGGGGTACTCCAGTTTGAAACAAAGCAACAACAAACTCCTGCTTGTCAACTCGTTCAAAGGCTGATCTAACTAAAAGTGATCCCAGTCCGTTACCCTTGAATTTAGGATGAACGCATACTGCTCCAAGTCCCAAAACTGTAATTTCCTGTTTGTCTACTTTAATCAGCCTTGGGAATGATTCGGCATAACCGATTAGCTCTTCCTCAAAATAGATGAAGTGACAAGTCTTATTTGGATTTCTCTTGATGAAGTCTTGAATTCTACTCTCAGAGGTAAAGTGACTTGGCTTGGTGTTTGGCCAGGTTTGATCAGTAAGTTCATTCACCTCTTCCATGGCCGAGGTTTCAACCAATTCTACAGGAATAGATGTTACTGCTAGGCTCATTACTTAACCTCTCTCGCGGTCACATTCAATGCTGCGTCCTTTTCATGCTTGGTTATAGCCAATTCAATCAGCAGGCTCAATAATTCTGAATAACCTATGCCTGAAGCTTCCCACATTTTGGGGTACATACTGATGCTAGTAAAGCCAGGAAGGGTGTTAATTTCATTGATCATCACCTCACCCTCGGTAGTCACAAAAAAGTCTACACGGGCCAAGCCCTGACAGCTCATGGTTTGATATGCCTTTACCGCAGTTTCTCTAACTACATCAATTTGCTCCTCGGTAATGGAAGCAGGAATCTGTGTTCTTGAGGCATTTGAGTCCACATATTTCGACTCAAAATCATAGAAGTCGGTATTGGTAATGATCTCTCCGGGTAGGGAAGCTTTTGGCTCCTCATTCCCTAAAACTGAGCATTCTACTTCTTTTCCAATGATGAGTTGTTCAATTAAGACCTTGTGGTCATAGCCTAGCGCCTGTCTTATTTTTTTATCGTACTCTGCTTTATTGCTCACTTTATATACACCTACCGAAGAACCAAGGTTGGCAGGTTTGATAAAAACGGGCATGGATAACTCCTTTTCTACTTCATCGAAACTTGGGATGTACTGATTTGTAGCGATTAAATATGGAGCTACATTGATGCCGGAGTCTCTGAGCAATCGCTTGGTTACGTCTTTGTCCATGCAGCTTGAAGCAGCCAATACATCGCAGCCAACAAAAGCCAGGTCGACCATTTTGAAAAGTCCCTGAATGGTGCCATCCTCTCCAAAAACTCCATGGAGTACAGGGAAGGCCACATCCAAAGTGGTAATTACGGAACCATCTTTCAGCGAGATCAATTCCGTTACTGGTTTGCCTGGAATAATTGTAACTGGAATTCCGCTGTTTTCATCGAGTTTTTCCTCATCCATTAACCACCAATGGCCAGAAGTATCAATCTTAATTATGCTCAGGTTAAAGCCATTTCTATCGAGGTGTTTGAGAATACTTTTGGCCGAAAGAATAGATATTTCGTGCTCAGTAGATTTGCCTCCAAAGATGATGGCGAGGTTCTGTTTAGACATGGAAGTAAAATAAAATTCAATTAAGGTAAGAACGCTGAAAATTCACATTCTGATAGAACAATATTTAAAAAGTTCTTATCAATTTTGTCGCAGTTTTTGCGTAAGCTGAGCTATTGAAAAGTATTTCAGAAGAGCAATGGATCGACTGGGTTGATGCACTTGCCAACGATGACTACGTAGTCATTGATAACTTTCTTAATGATGAGGTCTATTCTCAACTAAGAAGCTTCTTTCTAACCAAATTAGGTCACGATGAATTCGACCCTGCAGGCATTGGAGCTCTAGCAGATCATCACTTAGACCAAAGCAGAAGGGGAGACCATGTTTACTGGCTTGACTCTAAAGTGGATGAACATCTTTCTCCGGTCTTCGAGCTTATTCATGATTTAATTGGCAAGCTCAATCGATATTGCTATCTAGGTATTGCCGATTTTGAATCTCACTTGGCGTATTATCCCGTTGGTACTTTCTATGAAAAGCATGTGGATCAGTTTAAAGCCAGAAGTAATCGGCTGATTTCAATGATTATCTACCTGAATGAAGGCTGGAAAGCAGGCGATGGGGGTGAGTTGAAACTCTTTTTTGAGAATGAAGAAAAGCTGGTAGAACCTATTGCCAAGCGTATTGTGCTTTTCAAGAGTGATGTATTGCCGCATGAGGTATTGAAGACCAATGTCGGTAGATACAGTCTTACCGGTTGGTTGCTCAAGAACCCTGCAGATTTGGGTTTCTTATTAGGTTAATCTCCATTTTCTTCCTGAATGCAGCCAAGTAATAGTTGAATCAATAAAAGATAAGGATGCCACTTACCTTTGACAAACTTCTGTTGATTCTACCGCAGGTGCTAAAGCGCTGGAGCTGACCCGGGGTCAAGTTTGTCAAAGGTTTCTCACTTCTTGGGTTGAAAGTGCCAATCATGGTGTACTCACCATGGTTATTACTAGGTGAATCGGTAGAGACACCGATTCCGGCTGGTAATAAACTTTGACAAACTTCATTTGATGCACAAGTTGATTTACCTGCTTCAGAACTAAACGAAGCTTAAGTTTGTCAAAGGTTTCTCAAAGGGGCAATAGTTTGCACATGCCTCTTTTCTATCCTCAGTTTAGCGAATGATCTAATAGCTTTGGTTTAGGGCCAATCATGGTGTCTTCACCATGATCATTACTATTTGTATCGGTGGAGACATCGATTCCGGCAACCAATGCAGGTAACCTAAGTTTTTATCCAGATTTACTATCTTCCGCGATGAAGTCTAAATTCTGGAACTACATTTTTTGGCTGGTCATTGCCGCAGCATTTATTGGACCCGGAACAGTGACTACTGCCGCTTCAGCAGGTGCCAACTATCAGCTTCAATTATTATGGGCCTTACTTTTTTCTACATTGGCATGTATTGTAGTGCAAGAAGCGGCTGCCAGAGTAACTATAGTTTCAGGAAAGAGTTTGGGTCAAGCTATTAAGGCCAGGTTTTCCAAGTCATCATTCGTGTGGTTCATTGGAATCTCCATTTTCTTAGGCTGTTTGGCCTATGAGGCAGGTAATATTCTAGGTGCTATCTCTGGTTTGGCATTATTGAATTTGGGTATACCACAATGGGTTTTTACCTGCATCATTGCAGGAGTCTCATTTCTGCTTTTGTTCTTGGAGAAAACCAAGTCTGTTCCTCAGATATTGGGTGCGTTGGTAGCCATTATGGGCATAGGCCTGTTTTATGCTGCCATGAGAGTAGATATCAATTGGAGTGACTTGGCCAATGGTCTGTTGGTGCCGAAACTACCAAAGGGTTCTACCTTAATAGTTTTGGGGCTCATCGGTACTACCATTGTACCCTATAATATTTTCCTCGGATCGGGTTTGGCCGAAGGCAAAGAGCTGAAGTCTGTTAGATCCGGGCTTATCTTTTCCATATTGTTGGGAGGGTTGGTCTCTATGGCTGTGCTGATAGTAGGCACCAGTGTGGCTGATCGATTCAGCTTTAACAACCTATATAATCAGTTGATATCAGATCACGGAAATTTCATGGGTTATGTATTTGCTTTTGGGCTTTTCGGAGCAGGCTTTACTTCAACCATCACAGCGGCTTTGGCCGGAGCATTGACTATTAGGAGTGTTCATCCAAAAGGGATTTCATGGTCAGATCATTCCACCCAATTTCGATTGTTGTGGATTGCTATTATAGCGATTGGTTTCGGTTTTGGAATTTCAGGAATCAAACCCATTCCTGTTATCATTGCAGCACAGGCTGCCAACGGTCTTATTCTTCCGGTTCTTACCTTCGCTTTGTGCCTTCTTTGTAATAGTAAAATGTTGGGTGAACATATCAACAGCCTATGGCTGAACATTGCGATGATGATTACACTTTTTGCTACCTCTGTTCTTGGTTTCATCAATGTATCTAAAGCCATACATTCAATCATCGGATCTAGCTTTAGTTTTACAGGGGCTAATCAGTGGGTTATTTTCACTTTATCTATTGCGGTCTTGACCTTTACTTTACTTCAGATACAAAAGGAAAGAAGAGTTAACATTTAGTTGATATTAAAATCAAATGAAAGACTGGTCAAGCCCAGTATCTCGGCTTAACTTTGTGGCATGCAGAAGAAATATTGGCTATTTGGATTGATGTTATGGGCTGTAGTAGCCTGTGGTAGTGGAGGTGGAGATACAACGCCTGATCCTGATGACAACACACCGGAACCAAGTGTATATGAAGATTGCCTGGTTCAAGTTTCAGAACAGACTTTGGAAGTGGTTACCTGGAATATTGAGAATTTCCCGATTCTTTCAGGAACAGTAGACAAAGTGAAGGAGATTATCGAAGACTTTGATGCCGACATCATTGCGCTTCAGGAAATACAGTCATTAGACGATTTTAATGATTTAGTGGCTTCAATTGATGGTTGGTCTGGGCATGTAGAACATGTGAGTGGAAGTTCCCAGAGATTGGCTTATTTATATAAGGAAAGTGAGATTACAGTAACGCAACAACCTTCCAATCTATATGCAGATTTCAGCGACTCTGACTACAACAATGCATTTACTTCAGTAAGAAGACCTCTGCACATTCAAATTCAGCATAGCAGTGGAATGACTGTCGATTTGATCAACGTGCATATGAAATGCTGTGATGGCTCAGAAGATAGAAGAACCAGAGCTTCTGAATTGGTTAAAGATTATATCGATCAGAATCTGGCTTCAAGCAATGTGATTTTCTTGGGTGATTTCAATGATGAAATTACCGATAGAGCAGACGATAACGTTTATCAGAACTTTATCGATGATGCGGCTAACTTTGAGTTTGCTACTATGGACATTGCAGAAGGGCCATCTTCAGGCTGGTCTTACCCGTCTTGGCCAAGCCATATCGATCAGATTGTTATTTCTAATGAGCTGTTCGATAATGAGATAAGCACTCAGGTATTAACATTGGAACAGTGCCTGACCAATTATGCCGAAACAGTTTCAGATCACCGTCCGGTATTGATACAGCTATCGACCAATTGATAGACAAACCGTTAAAACGGTTCAGTTAATAAAAGATATTCAAATTAGCCCATGATTTAAACCATGGGCTAATTTGTTAATGTTCCCAAAAGAGAATGGCTTCAGTCATTTTCTTTCCCTCAAAAAATCTGGCACAGGAATTGGTAATTGGGTTTCCATCAAAAACTCAAAATATCAAATGCAAAAACTAAGATTATCCATGGTGTTGCTGTTGACAGCAGTTGGAACACTCAAAGCCCAGGAATTTGTAGAGCCATTCGCAGATTTCTTCAGTATGAAGGAATGTTATGTTGTGACTAATGCAGATGAAGAAATTCATGGCAAAATTCAAGGAGCAACAGATTCCAAAGGTTTCATTACGCGTCTGACTCTTGTAGATGAGTATGGAGTAAAGCATAAGTTCAAGGCCAGTCAGGTGAAGCGATTTGCTATTAAACCCAATGGTTTTACCAAATTGAATACAGTGAATGAAAAGACCACCAGTATTCGCCATGCGGTTAAAACCGATTACAATAATATTCTGGATAGAGAATGGATCTATTTTGATTCAGAGCGAATGCCGCGTAGTAAGAAAACCGGTTTGCTTCAACTACTCAACCCTGGTTTGGACGATTATGTAAAGGTTTACTATCACCCAAATGGATCTAAATCGATGCCTATCAGTATAAAGGGAATTCCGATCGTAGGTGGAGAAGAAAGAACCTTTCTGGTAGTGAAGGAGAACGGTGACACTGAGATTGTAAGGAAGGCATCTTTCGAAAGGTCTTACAAGAAGATCTTTGCCGATGAGCCTGCAATGCTTAGTGATAGGAATCCTAAGTTCAAGAACTTTGCTCAGCATATTGCCAACTATAACGATTTGCGCTATCAGAAATTGATGGCAGGAAAATAATCAGAACCGCCTAAGGGCGGTTTTTTTATTTCATCATATCCTCAAACACCTTCTGTACAAATTCTGTGATGGTGGTTAGGTAATCGAAATTTACCGTTTCATAAGTATCTGTGGGCTTGTGGTAGTGTGGTGTCGTGTCGCCATTCTTATACTCCTCCGTAATTCCGGTAGCCGGAAACCCCTGTCTTCTGAAAGAGCGGTGATCGGTAGAAGTCACATCTGAAATCTGAATAGGGAATTCATAGCCAAAGTCTTCGGCAATCTTTAAGTAATGGGCTTTTATTGAATCCGTTGGTACTTCCAACTCAATGCCTTTGTCACCGTCTTCATCCCAGGCCAATTGATCGACAGTATGAACTGAAACAACATTCAGTTTCTCATCGACCAGTTTTTGAGCATAAGCTCTGCTACCAACCAGTCCACGTTCTTCCTGATCGAAGAACACAATTTTCATGTTGTATTTTCTTTCTGGTAGCTGAGCAATGTATTTGGCTACAGCATAGGTTAATGCAACTCCGGAAGCATTGTCATTGGCTCCGGGGCAATCTCTTACACTATCATAGTGGGCTCCCAAAACAATCCATTCATCAGTATCTATGGTTGCCGAAATTGTTCCAACCACATTGTTGCCTGTTTCGCTATAGTTCTCAATCACCACATTGCAGAAGGTGGCCAGCTTGTTTCTCAAGTAATTAGCTGCTATTTCTCTCGACTCTTGAGTGAATCGATCTTTCAAAACAATAGTATCCACAATGGCTTCATGCCCTGTTAGTTTAGAGAGAATTTCCTTCTGCTCAACAGCAATAGAATCCTGAAAGGCTAGGGCAGATGAAGAAGAGAGAAGGATGAGTATGAGGCAAATGCAGTTTTTGATCATCTGTGATATTTTCTCATAAATATATGGCACCTAAGTCAGGCAGGTCTTACCTCTGACAGAATTTCTCAAGATTCTATTTGCATTAAAAAATTCCTTTTCTAGATTTGACACCATAATGAGAAAATCAAACAGAAATAACGCATGGTGGTGGCACGTAACTGAAGTCGGTAACGTGAACTAGTGCTATTTCTCAGGAGATATAAAAAGCCCGCAGTTCATGCGGGCTTTTTTCGTTTTATAACCTTTCGTCACTGCGAGGACGAAGGACGAAGCAGCCTGCCTGCGGTAGGCAGGTCTTTCAATTCAGGAGATTGCCGCGGTCGTACCTCCCTCGCAATGACGGAACATAAGAGTGAAAAATGAACAAGATTAAACTGAACACTACTTACAAGAAGCTACTGGCCGATACAGTGACTCCGGTAAGTATTTACCTCAAGCTTCGGGATAAATATCAGAATGCTATTCTTCTGGAAAGCTCTGATTATCATGGAGATGATAACAGTTTTTCCTACATCTGCTGCGAGCCAATTGCCAGATTAATGGTGAAAGACTCAAGGTTTGAAGTGAGCATGCCGGGCTTTACCGATGAGGGAAAAGTAGAAGGAGAGCAGGTGGCGGCCAAGCTTTCGGAATTTGCTGCGGCTTTTGAACCAGATTCTCACGATTTTAAATTCATCAATAATGGCCTCTTCGGATATATTGGCTTCGATGCAGTTCAATACTTCGAGCAGATTCCTGTTACAGAAGGAAAGGTAGATGAGTACGGAATTCCTGATTTGCTCTACCATGTTTATCGATATGTCATCGCTATAGACCATTTTAAAAACGAACTATACCTCTTTGAACATAGCACGGAAGGCGAGGAACCAAAGGGTATTCAGGCAATCGAGACACTGGTGAATAATAAGAATTATCCTTCTTATGAATTTGCTCCACAGTCGGCTGAAGTTTCCAATTACAGCGATGAGGAATTCCTCTCAATTATTGATGAAGGCATGAAGCATTGCTTCCGTGGCGATGTATTTCAGATTGTACTTTCCAGAAGATTTCAGAGCGGGTTTAAGGGTGATGAGTTTAATGTTTATCGCGCTTTGAGATCGATTAATCCATCACCTTACTTGTTCTACTTCGACTTTGGTAGCTTTAAAATCTTCGGCTCATCTCCAGAAGCTCAGTTGGTGATTAAAGATCGAAAGGCTACTATTCACCCTATTGCCGGTACTTTCAAGCGCACCGGAAACGATGAGGCAGATGCTGAACTGGCTAAGAAGCTTCATGCCGACCCGAAAGAGAATTCAGAACATGTGATGTTGGTAGACCTGGCCAGAAATGACCTAAGCAGAGCTGGTTCAAACGTTCAGGTAGATACTTACAAAGAGATTCAGTATTACTCGCATGTAATTCACCTGGTTTCGAAAGTGACCGGAACCTTATCAGATAATATGGAATCGACTCAAATGGTAGCCAGCACTTTCCCCGCAGGCACCTTGAGTGGAGCGCCTAAAGTTCGTGCAATGCAACTCATTAGTGAAAATGAAAAAACCAGAAGGGGATATTACGGTGGAGCGATTGGTTTTATGGGCTTCAATGGAGATTTCAACCATGCGATTATGATCCGTTCCTTCCTCAGCAAAGACAATACACTGTTCTATCAAGCTGGTGCCGGAGTAGTAGCCAAATCGAATAGAGAATCTGAATTACAGGAAGTAAACAATAAGCTGGCTGCTTTGAGGAAGGCGATTGAACTGGCGAAGGAAATTCGCTAGTGATCAGTGTAACAGAAATCAGTAAACAGTAAACATGCGAACATTTAAAGAATTGGAAGTCTGGAAACAGTCCAGAGAATTGAGAAAGGAAATAGCTCATTTAGTGAAGAATTTTCCTTCAGAAGAGAAGTTTAGACTAGTGGATCAGACGATAAGAGCATCAAGGTCAGTTACTGCAAATATTGCCGAGGGATATGGAAGGTTCCATTACCAAGAGAACGTGCAGTTCTGTAGAATTTCCAGAGGATCGCTTACCGAACTTCAAGATCATTTATCTGTGGCGCTGGATGAGGGCTACATTGACGAGGGTCTTGAGAAACAATTCGATATTAAAATTGAGGAGTGTATTCGAATTCTTAACGGCTACATCAACTACTTGCTTAAATCGAAACAGACAAAACCTTAAACCCCTGATAACTGATATACCGATCAACTGATCACTTTATTGACAATGAAAATACTCATACTAGATAACTACGATTCATTTACCTACAACCTGGTGCATTACTTGAGAGAACTGGGTTTTGGGGCATCTATGGATGTTTTTCGAAATGATCAGATTGCTCTGGAGGCTGTTGATCAATACGATAAGATTCTACTCTCACCGGGACCGGGAATTCCGGAAGAAGCAGGGATTCTTCTGCCGCTTATTAAAGAATATGGAAGCCGTAAGAGTATCCTTGGCGTTTGTCTGGGGCATCAGGCCATAGCTGAGGTATATGGAGCGAAGCTCTACAATATGCCGCAGGTACTCCATGGAGTCTCCAGCAAAGTGCAGGTGTTAGAGAAAGACGATAGACTATTCAAGGAGATTCCTGAAAGCTATACCATTTGCCACTATCATAGCTGGAATGTAGATAAAGCCAATTTAGGTGAAGAAATAAAAGTAACCGCTGAAGATGAATTCGGAGAAATTATGGCCATCAGTCATAAGGAATATGATGTCAAAGGAGTGCAGTTTCATCCGGAGTCTATTATGACCCAACACGGTCATCAACTGTTAAAAAATTGGGTGGAGAGATAGTTCAAAGTTTAAGGTTTCAAGTTCAATGTGACTGAAGCCAACATAAAACTTAGAACATAAAACATGAAACTAGACCATGAAAGAAATACTAAACCAACTCATAGAATACAAATCGCTGGATAAACAGACCGCTAAGGAGATACTCATCAATCTGGCGCAAGGCAAGTATAACCAAAGTCAGGTAGCGGCATTCCTTACCGTTTACCTCATGCGAAGCATTACGGTGGAGGAGCTCGAGGGATTCCGAGATGCCATGCTCGATTTATGTGTTCCGGTAGAGATTCCTGAATACGATGCCATAGACCTCTGCGGAACCGGTGGTGACGGCAAAAACACCTTCAACATTTCCACCTTGTCATCTTTTATTGTGGCTGGAGCAGGACAAAATGTGGCCAAGCATGGTAACAATGGTGTGTCATCAGTTTCTGGTTCATCGAATTTAATGGCACATTTTGGCTATGAATTCACTAATGACATTGGCAAGCTGAGAAAGAGTTTAGATGAATGCGGACTATGCTTTTTGCATGCGCCCTTGTTTCACCCGGCTATGAAGAATGTGGCTCCAATTAGAAGAGATTTAGGCGTAAAAACCTTCTTCAATATGTTAGGGCCAATGGTGAACCCTTCTTTTCCTAAAAAGCAGTTAGTAGGGGTGTTTAGCCTGGAGTTAGCCAGACTTTACGGTTATTTGTATCAGAAAACAGACAAACACTTTGTGATTCTTCATGCTTTGGATGGTTATGATGAAATCTCACTGACCGGAGCCTTCAAGAAAATCACAAACAAGAAGGAAGAAATCGTAAATCCTGAAGAAATGGGGCTTGAAACTATTCAAGCTCAGGCGATTTTCGGAGGTGATACGGTGGAAGCATCGGCCAAAATATTTGAGGCTATATTGAAAGGAGAGGGAACGAAAGCGCAGAATGAAGTGGTATTGGCCAATGCAGCCATGGCCATTCAGTGTGGAAAGGGAGTTTCTACAGAAGATGCTCTGGGAATGGCTCGTGAATCTCTGGAAAGCGGAAAAGCATTGCAAACATTTAAAAGGATACTGGAATTATAAACTAGTCGATGGTTCATTGTCCATAGTCGATTGCTATGGACCATTGACCATTGACCATTGACAATATGGATATACTACAAAAAATCATCGCGCATAAGCACAAGGAGGTAGAGGAGAGAAGATCGCTTTACACAGAAAAGCTATTGGAGCAAAGCATCTACTTTGAGGGTAAACCCATTTCACTCAAGAAATACCTTTTGAGAGAAGATAAATCAGGGATTATAGCTGAATTCAAGCGCCAATCGCCTTCAAAGGGAGTCATTAATGCCCATGCGCCTGTAGAAAGAACCACAATCGGCTATATGCAAGCTGGAGCTTCTGCGTTGTCTGTGCTGACAGATTCTGACTTCTTCGGAGGTAGCAGTGAAGACCTCAGCACCGCTCGGAAGTTCAACTTCTGTCCAGTGTTAAGGAAAGATTTCATAGTGGATGAATATCAGATTGTGGAAGCAAAATCTATAGGAGCCGATGCCATTTTGCTCATCGCTGCTGCCCTGGAACCACAACGACTCAAAGAACTAGCGGCATTTGCTAAGAGTTTTGGGCTGGAAGTACTGATGGAAGTGCATAACCAAGAGGAGTTGGAAAACAACCTGAATGAACATGTGGATGTAGTGGGAGTGAACAACAGAAACCTGAAGACCTTCGAAGTCTCTGTGGAAACGAGTAAGGCTTTAGCACCATTAATTCCGAACGAGTTTGTAAAAATCTCTGAAAGTGGAATTAGCGATCCAGCAACTATTATCGACCTGAGAACTCACGGTTTTCAAGGCTTTTTGATTGGAGAAACCTTTATGAAAACGGGATGGCCGGAGCGCACGGCATCTGAGTTTATTGAGAAACTCAATGTTAAAGGTTGAATGAATAATGTTGAATGGAGATTGACCTGAACGATATCGATTTTGGAGATTATACTTTCAGCGATGATCATGCTGTGATTATCAGCTTTTGGTATGGTAAAGAATCCGATGATGAGTTTTATGAAATGATATTGTCATTGTTTGACTTTATGGAAGGCTCAGAGATTGGGAGATATGATGGTCATGAAATCAACATGGATAATACAGATGGCAGGCTTTTCTTTTATGGCGAGAATGCAGAAATACTATTTAAGCATATTAGAACGGAACTATTGAAGTATGAGTTTCTACATGGTTCAGATGTCTATTTGCGCTTTGGTGGTTTCAATGATGAAGCAAAGGATATAGAGTTTAAACTGGAACTCATTCATCATTAAAAATTCAAAATTAAGCATTATGAAACTAAAAGTATGCGGAATGCGCGATTCCCAAAATATCCGCGAGTTAACCATGTTAAAGCCGGATTACATTGGGTTTATCTTTTACAGTGCCTCTCCGCGAAATGTTGGTGAAGTATTGAGTAGGTCAGTTTTGCAGGAAATTCCCAGCGAAGTCAAGAAGGTGGGTGTTTTTGTAAATCCGTCATTACACGAGATCAAATGGCAAATCAAGACTTACGGATTGGATGTTATTCAACTCCATGGCGAAGAAACACCGGAATTCACGGCAGAGGTAAAGGCACTAGGAATTGAGGTGATCAAAGCCTTTTCGATTGGGAATGAGGACTTCGATGCCAGCCAGTTAGAACCCTACAAGAAGCATGTCGATTTCTTTTTGTTCGATACCAGAAGTAAGCTGAAGGGAGGTTCCGGTGAAGCTTTCGACTGGTCTAGACTGAAGGATTATGACAATGAGGTGCCATTCTTTTTGAGCGGTGGTTTAAGCCTCAAGAATATTGGTAACCTGAAGGAATTGAAAGGACTGAATATTCATGCAATAGATGTGAATTCAAGGTTTGAAATCAGTCCTGGTATGAAGGATTTGGAAATGATAAAGGAGTTGAAAACAAAGATTTGAATCGCTCCATATGGAGAGTTTAATTCAGTAGATAAAATTTTTGGCGTTGAGTGAACATGTATAGAACGTCACTGCGAGGTACGAAGCAGTCTCTTGTAAGTTGACAGGGAGATTGCCACGGTCGTCCCGATAGCTATCGGGATCCCTCGCAATGACGCTAATCTGAACAGTTCCTGTGTGCGTCATTCAGAGCGAAGAGTAACGAAGCGAAGAATCTCATTTGAAGAATTGAGAATTAAAGTACAATGAAAATAAAAGTAGACGAACGAGGGTATTACGGCAATTTCGGAGGGGCATACATCCCTGAAATGCTATACCCCAATGTGGAAGAGTTAAGAGATAGCTATGAAGCCATTACTTCAGATCTGGACTTCAAAAAGCAGTTCGATCAGTTATTGAAAGACTATGTCGGCAGGCCAACACCGCTCTATCTGGCTGAAAGGCTTTCTGAGCACTATGGCGCTAAAATCTACCTCAAGCGAGAAGACCTTTGTCACACCGGAGCACATAAGGTGAACAATACCATCGGGCAGATTCTGCTGGCGCAGAGACTGGGCAAGCAGAAGATTATTGCTGAAACCGGAGCGGGTCAGCATGGAGTGGCTACAGCAACGGTTTGTGCGCTGATGGGTATTGAGTGCATCGTATATATGGGCGAAGTCGATATGGCCCGACAAAGGCCGAATGTGGAACGTATGCGCATTCTGGGAGCAGAGGTTCGTCCTGCTACCAGCGGAAGCAAAACCCTCAAAGACGCCACCAATGAGGCTATGCGTCACTGGATTAACAATCCTACCGATACGCACTATATCATTGGTTCAGTGGTTGGGCCGCACCCTTATCCGGAAATGGTGGCCAGGTTTCAGTCGGTCATCAGTGCTGAAATCAGGACACAATTAAAGGA
>JABXIP010000428.1 GCA_013373005.1 Cytophagia bacterium
AGCATCTTCTTACCATCAGGTGAAATGGTAAACTGACTAACGCCAGTCAGAAATTCATCGGCTTTTCTTTTGTCTAGGGAGAACTTTTGAAGCGTAATGGAGAATGTTCCTGCAGGTCTTTCCGCCAAGAAAACTGACCCGGCAGGTCCGGCAGCCAATGAAGTGTAATTACCTGTAGAAATAGGCAATGCTATAGTTCTTCTGTCAATTCCATCAAAATCAATTTGAATAGCATCTGACTTTTCGATCTTTTCTTCTTTAGGTTTTTCCTCCTTTTTCTCTTCTTCAGCAGGCTTTTCTTCTTTTACTTCTTCTTCATCGCTCTTAGGAATGAATGGAGAATCCTGATCTTTTTGAAGTACCACCACATAAGCCGCAAAACTTGGGCTGGCTGTCATTGAGCTGGTATTGGCCCAACCAGAGCCCAAGGCTACATCGGTACTGGCCAAAAAGTAGAAGTGCTTTTTATCATTATCCCAGGCAGGAGAGTAAGCATCTGCAAATTCATTGCTAAGCGGTGTGATGTTATTGGTTTCACTATCCCATATCATAATGCGATGGAAATTGTTACTTCCGGCTTTGGCGTAGGCCAGCTTTTTAGAGTCTGGTGACCAGACGAGACCTGTTCCTCCTCTGTCGAGGTTACTGCCGCCAACATCTGCAGTAATGATATTTCCGGTTTCTACATTGATTACTCTGATTCTCACATCATCATCTACAAAGGCGATATGCTTTCCATCAGGAGACCAAGTGGCTTCCCATGCTAATTTCGATTCGCCAATACTAAAGCTGGTAGGCTCTGAAAGACCATCCTGATCTGTGAAATAAAGCCTATAGCCATCACCACTCATGTCAGAGAACCAAGCAATTTTATCGCCTTTTGGAGACCATAGTGGTCTACGATCTGCAGCATCAGATGATTGTGTGAGATTACGTGGGTCACCAAATTCAACAGGAACGGAGAAGATATCTCCTCTGGCTTCCATAATCACCCTTTTACCTGTGGTGGATAGCGATACACTGGTAGCTCTGTTGCTTACGTTCTCCCATTTGGTTTCTGCCCAAGGGAAGTCGCCTATTACGTTGATGTTGAGTTGAGTAGTAGAACCATCAGATGGGTTTACCAAGTGCAGGTAGCCATTTTGCTCAATAATCAATTGACCATTCGCTCCGGCATTGAGGTCTTTTACATCAGTGCCTTCAAAGGATGTGATTTGTTTTAGTGCTTTGCTGCGCGTGTCATAAGACCATACATTCATAGTCCAGTCTCTATCAGAAAGGAAGTAGACAGTATTGCCAATCCAAAGCGGCTTAATATCGAATGTTCTGTCAGGGTTAGGGATGAGCTCCTCGTTTTGGTTGCTGAGGTTCAGAATAATCAATGGAGTGTTCTGACCACCGCGGTAGTTTCTCCATTCAACATCCCAGCGGTCCATCTTGTCAACAGCGATCTGTCGGCCATTAGCCGAGTAAGAGCCATCGAAACCCCATTGGCCGGAAATCATAGTAGAAGGGCCTCCTTGGGCTGAAACAGTCCAAAGTCGGCTATAGCTGGTAGGTGCAGTATCTCTGGTGCTTGAGTAAAGGATTTTAGATCCGTCAGGTGACCAGCCTCTTACTATGGCAGCCGATGGGTGCCAGGTAAGTCGGGTAGGGGTTCCTCCATTTTTGGAAACTACATAGATCGCAGTATTTCCTGATCGGTTGGAAGAAAACGCAATCCAATTGCCATCTGGCGAAAGATGCGGATTACTCTCCACTGCCGGTGTACTAGTAATTCTTTTCACGTTCTGACCATTGGTGTCTGAAATCCAGATGTCAGAACCGTAGGTAAATACAATGTTTTGGGCACTCATAGACGGTTCCCTGAGCAATCGGGTGCCTTGTGCCCATGAAAAGGTTGTAATGAGTAATAAAACAAGGGAAGTAAGCCCCCTGAGATAAGCTGAGTTTTTCATAGTGATTTGATTAGTTTTTCAATGTAATGAAATATCAAATCAATCGACAGTCAGAGTGGGGAGGAGGTTGCAGGAATAGGGTAAGGGATTGACATTCCGGAATTTTTCTCTCCAAATTCCAGAGGAGAGAAAAATATCCGAAATCTCTTTAGATAGAAGATTCCCGCCTTCGCGCGAATGACTTGCTATTATTTATCTGCAGGTTCCAACCAGTATTTTCTCAATTCTAGTTGAGACTCGGTTGGGTTTTCTGTGAACCTAAGTGCCAAAGGTACCTGCACATCAATTTGTTTGTTAGGAGCAGAAAGCTCTACTTTCTGGCCTTCGCCATCAACTTCTCTCCATACAGTCATGGTGAAGGTCTCCAATGTTGGAATCTTTTGCGCCTGTTTGCCAATGAACTCTTGGATTTCTGGTCCGTAGGCCGGCATTTCAATCTCGTTCATACTTAGAATGATATCACCTTTCTTAACACCAAGGGCTCTACCCATGTCATCTAGAGCGGCTTCATTAGAGATTGCTAATCTCTGTTCGCCTTCATGTTCAGCCAGTGTGATATTATTTTGATTCAAAATAATTGAGTATTGTTTCACCGTTCCATTGTCTATGATATCAACGCCTACCTTATCGAATATCTCTTTGTAAGGAAGTGATTGATCACCGGCAACGTATGTCTGAAGGAACTCGCCAATTTCTGGGTAGGTGAGTTTCACAATTTCATCGAACAACTCTTCGTCTTTGAATGACTTGTGAATACCATATTCCTTAGAAAGGTCGGCCATCATGTTCTGAACGCCATAGGCTCCGTTTGAAAGCTCTCTCAATTGAATATCAAGCGCAGCACCAATCAAAGCACCTTTCTGATATACATTGTAGTATTGGTCGGCATATTCATCTAAGGCACCAAGGCTTAGGTCGGTAAAAGGAAGTTGATCCTTGAACTGCTGAGAGATCAATAGTTTTTCCTCAAGCATTCCCAAATATTGTTCAGGAGAAACTAATCCGTACTTCACCTGAACACTACCGGCAAAGTATTCTGTCATTCCCTCATACATCCATAGGTGACGAGACATCTTTGGGTTATTGAAGTCGAAGCTTCCAATCTCTTCAGAGTGAATATTCAATGGCGTAACAATGTGAAAGAATTCGTGCGCTGCGAAGTCTCTCAGCTGCTGATTCATTTGCTCAATGGTTTGCTCAGGCATATAATATACGGAGCTATAAGAGTGCTCCAATGCCCCATATGAGGTTACAGGTTTGTCAGTGAAATAGAAGATGAAAGCATACTTGTCAACAGGCAGTTCTCCACCCAAAAACTTGTTTTGAGCAGCTAACACTTCTCTTATGCTTTCGGCAATTTCCTTAGCCGAGATCATTTTATTAGGAGAGTAGGTGGAGATCAGTACATCGGTATTGGCTACTTTGATGATGGCTGTATCTGCCTCGCTGTACATCAAAGGCGAATCAACCAATCTATCATAGTCTTCTGCAACAAAACGATCAACCGCTAAATCCGCTGTTGGACCTTCAATATCCAGCTTTCCAATCATTGGTGGGTTATTATCAGGAATCATTCCTGTGGCACCATAGAAGCCTGACTCACGAATGATATTCAATTCGAACTCCTCTTTCTTCATGCCATCGAAATAGCCAAAGAAGCCGGAGTTGTTAATGATAAAGTTCTTGTTGTCTTCAATATTGGTTCCGGCAGGCCAGAAGATTTCCGGGCCAGGTTGCTCAGAGTCATAAGTATCCTCAACAAAGTATGTGATTTTGCGCAGCTTTTTGGCGTCTTTAATCAACCAGGTATTATCGTCCAATCTTTCAACCTCCATGAGGTTTTCTCTTTTGTCATAAGCTTTCAGTTCAGAAACCATGCGGCCATAGTCGGCAATGGCATAGGTGCCGGGAACAATTTTGGGCATATAGAACTTAATTTCCTTCTCTTTGATTCTTGGAGCTTCAAGTTCTACGAATACTTTATCGTCAGATACTTTGGTAAGGTCTACTGTATATTTATAGGGGTTTGCTGCATATATGCTGCTGCATATCAGCATGGCTATCAACACAAATTTCAATCGCTTCATTTTCAATATAGTTTTAGTAACACTTAATGGACGTCAAAGAAAATCCTTTGTTTGGAATGCGATGTTAAGAAACGCAAAAAAGATTTCCATGTTAGAAGTTGCCTATTTCCTGAATGGCTAATTGGCAAGAGGGAAGTGGAGAGTGAAAGCTGTTCCTGAGCTCGAGGTTTCAACGCTCAGCTGACCTTTATGTAGCCTCATAATTTGCCTAGATAGAGAAAGTCCAATTCCAGAACCACCTTCTTTGGTAGAGTAGAAGGGAACGAAAATATTATCCAGAATTTCATCTGGAATACCATGGCCATTGTCTCGAATAGTGAATGAAACATGCTGAGAATTTTGCTCCAATTGCAGTGTTATCTTGGGTTTTTCAACAGACTGTAAGGCTTCAATCGCATTCTTGAATAAGTTGATTAAAACCTGCTCTATTAGGTCAGAATCGATGTTTATGGAGCAGTCGGTTAAAATAGCATATATTTCAATCCCTTTATGATCAATATCTAGTTGAAAAAGTTTTAAAGTATTATTAATCAGTTGATTAATATTTTTTAATTCAAGTTGAGGTTTAGGGATCTTAGTCAGTTGGTCATAAGTAGAAACAAAGTGTGCTAACCCCTTACTTCTGCTCTCAATTGTTTCAATTCCGCCAATGATATCTTCTATTGATTCATCGTCTAGTTTTGAAAGATCAACGGTTCCATTTTCAGACTTTAACATCTGAAGAATTACTTCTGACAAAGTAGAAATCGGAATCACAGAGTTCTTGATTTCGTGGGTAAGTACACGGATCAGTTTTTGCCAGGATTCAATTTCTTTGGCCTCCAGTTCGCTCTTGATATCCTGAAAGGAGACTAGTTTATATTCATTGTCTCGGAGACGAAATTCGGTAATCAACATAGACAGGTTAAAGAACTGTCCGTTTAGGTTAACTTTGATCAGCTCACGCTCTCCATTGGTCATCCGTTGAATGGCATCTGCTATGGGTTGAGAAATACTTCCCAGGTTCTTTATGGTGCTGACCTGTTTCTTGCCGAACAGCGTTTTAGCAGCCTGATTCAAGAGTCTGACCTTATATTCATCATCAAAGCAAATGACCGCTACACGAACGTGCTCCACAATGGTTTGGAGGTAGAGCAGGTTAGATGCCTTTTCTCTACTGAGCTCTTTCATTACTGCATTGATTTCATGGAAGGCATAGTTCAGATCAGACTTCTTTTTAAAGTGATAGGTATTGGTGAAATCACCTTGTTTAATGGCTAAGAGAAAATAGGCTAGCTCTCTTCTCGACCTTTCTACATAACGTATCAAGCCTATTAAGACGATAATCCAAGCAAGTATTAACCAGAAGGAGACTAACCAGAAATGTGTGGAAGTCAGTACATAAACAGCAGTGTATCCAAGTATGAGTAGCAGTGCTAACCTGACGACTACGTTCCACCTGAAATACTTGTACTCCATTATTTTGTAACTTTTTTGTTCACATAAAAAACGAGTAGTCTAAGCTCAGTTCCTATCATTTCCTTACATCCCCAGCTTAAACCAAAATTAATGTTCATTAGAGCTGACTCCTGATA
>JABXIP010000489.1 GCA_013373005.1 Cytophagia bacterium
AGTTATGCAGTTGGCTATGGTATGGGCTTTATGATTTACATGTTCATCTTCGTTTACGGCTCACAGATTATGCAGTCTGTACTCGATGAAAAAACCAGCCGAATTGTAGAAGTCATTGTCTCTTCTGTACGTCCTTTCCAGCTCATGATGGGTAAGGTGCTTGGTGTAGGAGCCGTTGGATTCACACAGTTGCTCATCTGGATTGTTCTGATTGGTGGTCTGTCTACTGTCGGTTTAGGCATTCTTTCTGGTGGAAATGATGTAATGATGGAGGCTGCCACTCAACAAATGCCTGCGGAAGCGATGACCCAGCAGCAGGAAATGGCGGCTAATATCCAAGGTATGATTGCCTCTGTTCCGGTAGTGAAAATTTTGCTTTGCTTCCTTTTCTTCTTCCTCGGAGCCTACTTCCTATACGGAGCACTTTATGCAGCAGTGGGTTCTGCAGTAGATAGCTTGCAAGATGCGCAGCAGTTTATGTTTCCAATCATCATTCCGATTATCGTTTCCATTATGTCTATGTTCTTTGTTTTGGAAGATCCGAACGGAGGGCTGGCGGTTACGCTATCGATGATACCGTTTACCTCTCCTATTATTATGATGGCGAGAATCCCTTTTGGAGTTCCAGACTGGCAATTGGCTCTGTCTATGGTGCTACTCATCGGAGGATTCGTTGGAACCATTTACGTTGCCGGCAGAATCTATAGAATCGGTATTCTAATGTATGGTGTTAAGGTAAACTGGAAAGTAATGAAGAAGTGGTTTACCATGAAGGTATAGAAGCAACAGTACTACTTGTCAGTTGCAATGTTAAAAGGCTGCCAGTTCTCAATGAGTTGGCAGCCTTTTTACTGATGGTTGAAATTCAATTAATAAAGAACCTCCATCTGAGCCATCAAAAGTTATTGCTTCTCTGACAATTTTCTTTAATCAGTCTTTTGGCTTCTCTCCATGTAGGTTTCTTGTTCATCTCGGCTTGATAGAACTTTACCCCTGAGGCCATTTCTTTCGTTTTGGCCATGGCGGCTTTATGTTCCTTTGAAAAAACAAACTCTTTCATGTCTTCTTCATTGTTCCAAACCGTCATGGTATAATGGTTCAGCCAGAGTCCCGAGGTAGAAAAGGATAAACACTTATGTGATCTGATGTTGCCAAAGATGGGCCCTGAATAACGGATAAGCATTGGAATTTTTAGAGGAGACCGGAGTCTGATCAATGTAATACTCACAAACATGGGAATGGAATTAGACTTTGATCCAATATATCAAAAGATGGTAAATACCTCCTGACATTCTTTCTTCAATGACCAGTTTGGGGACGAATGTAAAATGAGCGTTTTATATTTGTAGCCGGAAGAATATAAGTGGTGAAGCATGAACTGGGAGAGTTATTCGCATCAGAAAATTAAGGAGGTAGTCAGCAACGCCTTGAAGCAGAATTTAGATTATCGGGAAAAACCTGTGTTGGGGCTCCCCGCATCTTATCTCGATCCTGAAGTGTTCTACGATGATGCTCCTTTCCTCAAAGATGCCCCCTTTCTTTCCACGCTCATTGCCAATCCTAACCATATCGGTTGCCACACCCTAAATGAATCTGAAGCTGCATTTATTGGAACTCATCAAATTGAAAAAGAGCTCATAGAATTATGTGCCAAGGAGATTTTTGAGGGTGGTGATGAAGACTTTGATGGTTACGTGGCTTCTGGTGGAACAGAGGCAAACATTCAGGCCATTTGGATTTTGAAGCGATATTTCGAAATAGAATTCAATGCCAAGGCTGATGAAATTGGGGTTCTCTACTCGGAAGATGCCCATTACTCCATGCCTAAAGCATGCAGGCTTCTTAGTCTATCAAACTTCGTTACTAAAGTTGATGAAGAAACTCGGAAGGTAACTCAGGAAAGTTTGGAAGATTGTGTTGCTCAAGCCAGAAGGGCTGGTGTGAAACACCTGATCTCCATTATGAATATGTCTACCACCATGTTCGGTTCGGTGGATGATATTGATGAGATAACCGGTTGGCTAGATGAATTGAAGGTAAGTTACAAAGTACATGTTGATGCTGCCTATGGTGGTTTTATCTATCCGTTTTCTACGGAGGACAGGTCATACACTTTCCAAAACCCGAAAATTAACTCCTTTACCCTCGATGGCCATAAAATGCTCCAATCGCCTTATGGCACCGGTATTTACCTGACCAGAAAAGGCTTTATGGAATATGCGCTTACCGAAGAGGCCAATTACGTAAAGGGAAAGGATTACACCTTAGTGGGTAGTCGTTCGGGAGCGAATGCTATTGCTGTTTGGATGATTATGAGAACCTATGGATCGGCTGGTTGGAAGGCCAAAATTCAGAAGCTTCAGAAGAAAACAGATAGGCTTTGCAGTAACTTGGATGAAAGAGGAGTCTCCTACTTCCGAAATCCGGATGTAAATATTGTTACCATCAAGTCAGAATTTATTTCCCAAAAACTAGCAGAGAAGTATATGCTGGTTCCCGATGCCCATGGAGACCATGTGAAATGGTGGAAAATTGTGGTGATGGATCATGTTCAGCAAGGTTTGCTCGATAGATTCCTAATGGACCTTGATTCTGAGTTGCTGGCTTTGCGTTAGTAGGAACTTCGGTTCTAACTACTCACCTACCGGAAAGTGAAAATGTTCAAATATGTTTAACTTTTCAGGCAACGCAGAATAGGACAAGCAAGCTTCTTGCGTTAATACGCTATGCAAAACCCTTTCAAAGGCAGTTTCAAAATAGATTTCTACACTAATCAGTCAAAGATTAAGTGGATTATTCTATTCATTGCCCTTATTATCGGTTCTGGGTCTATTGTTTATACCAATCGTCTGGTAGACAGGTTAAAGGAAGGAGAAGAGGAGAAAATAGAGCTTTGGGCAAAGGCCGTGGAGTTTTCTGGTTCCGCATTGGCCGATGAATCATCTCTGACTTTTATCAC
>JABXIP010000165.1 GCA_013373005.1 Cytophagia bacterium
AAAGAGGTCGCTTTTTTTGTTACGTCACTGCGAGGCACGAAGCAGTCTCTCTATTTTATTTGTTATAAATCTTATTCATCCCAACCAAAGCGGAGGGATCGACTAATCCTCTCAGAGTCTCTCGAAGAGGACTCTGAGTAACGCGTGTTCAAGAAGGTCTTATTCTGGAGATACTGATAGTCAGAGGTGCGAACTAAGGATGGTAGCCCTATTTTCACTGTGCAGATAGGGCTGCCTTACTTAAATCTTCACTTATTGGTCAAAAGAAAATATCTGCCCTTGCTCGGCAATATGAAAGCCAACCTTTATCACTTCTTCATACTCTGCACTGTTGATATCCAGAATAGGATTGGTATGGTTGGCATGGATGAAATAAACCTTTGTTTTGTCGGCCTCAGATAAGTCTTTGAATAGCTCCATGCTTTCCTTGGTAAATGGATGAGGAATAAGACTCATGTCCCTGCCTTTGAGCTCACCATCTTGGTAGAAACTGGCATCTATCAGAATCAAGTCATTGGCTTTGACAACTTCTCGGATATCGACATCCCACTTGTTCCATTTGTCAATGTCTGGGATAAAGACTACAGACTGATTCTGAACCTGAATTTTATAACCTACCGTCTCGCTATACTCATCGCGGTGAGGTACAGTAAAGGGCATTACTGATATCCCTCCGGAAAGCTCTAGTAGAGTTGAGTCTTGAGTCGGTTTGAGGCTAATGTTATTCAGCTTTACCAGTTGACTCCACGGTCCGTTCTCTTCAAGAAAGGTCTTCATTTTAGGCATGGCGAATACCGGGACACTGGATGTTCCCATTACTTCTTTACCCAGGTGCATAAGGCCGGCATAGTGACCGATATGCGCATGTGTGAGGAAGATGCCATCGAAGGGGTAATTGTCCGTTGTCGATACTTCATCGAGCATTTGCAATTGCTCCTTAAAATCAGGCGTAGCTTCAAACAGATAACGAATATTGTTTTTCGGATCAACCAGACCGAGGGCGACAGTATATAGCGGCTTTCTTTGGCCAAGGTCGATGGCCTTCCACTCATCTTGATAGCCGGCTTGGGGATATCCGGCATCTTGTGCGGTACCTAGTATGACTAGAAATGGACTGTCCGGAGCGGGGTTCTCTACTTCGTTGGCTTTCTCACAACCGATAAGAAACAGGAATAAAAAAAGAGCCATGAGAGGCTCTAGTTTTGTTGTTGAAGATGATGTTGTCATTTTTTTAGCTACCACAACCTACACAATCAAAATGAGAATCCATTGGCTTAACACCGTTTAATTTCATTTTGAGGTTATGGATTTGATCCTTAATGTCCATGTCTGAAAACATGTCACCAGTTAGCTGGGAAGTCAGATCATCGATCTGCGTTTGTAGTTGTTCTGCAGTTTGTTCCATTGGGGTATTTGTTTAGGGGGTTAGGTTATGAATTTAAAGTTTCTCAACGTTAAATCAAAAAGGGAAAGTTCAATATTAAATGGATTTGATGATTAGTTGATTTGAAAATTTGAAAATGAAGAATTGCTAATTGTTGGAATTTGGTGCCTTAAACTAGTTTCTACCCCAGCCCTAAAGGGTGATTCAATATAGATTTGGGTTCTTTAGGAATTTATGGTTTACCCTTTCCTCCGGTTGCTTGAGAATTTGATTAGTCAGACCTCAGAAAAGGTATGGGTAACAGCGCGCCCGGCCCGCCAGAGCAGGCCTGGGCGCAAGGTTTTGAGCGTTGGAGCGCCCCAAAAGAAAGAGCTCAAAAGAAAATCTTAAATTGTGTGTAACCATTTCTAAATGGTCAGGTTTCCCACACTGAATTCTTAAGACGAAGCATTGGATTCAATCTCAGACAACACATTAATGCTGAAGGTTAAGGCTGGTCAATTGGACCAGTTGGGACTGTTATTTGAACGCTACAATAGGCCGTTGTACGGGTTCTTTTTTAAGCTCACCTGCGACCAGGAGGTTAGCGAAGACCTTGTGCAGAATGTGTTTATGAGGATCATCAAATACCGTCACACTTATAAAGGTGACGGTAAGTTTTCTACCTGGATGTACCATATGGCCAGAAATCTTTTTGCAGACCACTACCGGAAGGAAAAGCGCAGAGGCTACAAAGAAGATGTGGAGACAGCAGACAGGTATCATCAGAATGAAGAAAATGCTGAAAAGTCTAAGATTGCCAGTGAAGAGCTGGACTTGCTTCAGCGTGCACTGAACCATTTGCCGGAGGATAAGAAGGAGATTCTTGTGCTCAGCAAGTATCAGGGGATGAAGTACAAGGATATAGCCGATTTGCTCGATTTAACTGAAAGCGCTGTGAAGGTGAGGATTTTTAGAGCATTGAAGGAGCTGAAGGTCTGCTATGAGAAACTTGAATATGAGGTAGTAAAACCATAAAGAAATGAGAAGGAAATTATTAATGACGACTGTTGCTCTAATGATAGCCACTGTGGCTTGGGCACAGGGAAAGTCTGAGACTATCACAAAGAGCCTGGAGGTAAAAAATAAAAGTGCTGAGTTTTGGTTTGGGGTGTGCAACATCAACGGTAGTGTTGATGTGGAGGCTTATGATGGTAATACTGTTGAGATAACCATAGAGAAGCGTGTGAATGCCAAAAACCAGGCTGATGTTGACCTGGGAATGGAAGAACTTCAGCTGAAGATGAGTGAAGGAGATGATTTTGCGAAATTATATGTAGGTGCAGCTGAGCAAACTAT
>JABXIP010000026.1 GCA_013373005.1 Cytophagia bacterium
AACTAAAGCTAATGATAGATTTTGGAATTGTTAAAAGCGAGATGACAATTTATGAGGGGCAGAACGTGGGTTCAGTAACGGTTTTTTGTATGAGCAGTAGCGGATTTTAGGCCTTGCCTTGTTGGTTACAACACCAACGAGGGCGAAGTTGCAAAACTATGCCCTCGCTCTTCTTGGTAGGTTATGGTTCAGAAGAATATAGCTTTGTCTTTACCATCAATCGAGTGCCTTACTCTTGCCCCATTTGATAAAGTAACATATCCGGCAACTGCTTCACTTTTTCTTTCTCCATTGCTCAAATAGTCGATATCAATTGAGCAATCACCAGTTATTGCTATCCAAACTGTTTTACTTTCATTTACATCTAACTTCTCTATATACCCGCCCTCGCAGCCAATAATGTTTACATCCGAAATTTGAGAACCTGTATCATTGGTGAATTTGATTATTACGGTGTTCATTAAAGTCAATGCAAAATTGCTATAAACGAGCATTACTGGAATATTGAGGAGTAGAAGACCAGCTGTGGAAAGTGACTTCTTCCTCATATTTCTCACTTTAATCGCCTGTCTTACTAAGATTGAGAATATTCCAAGGTTTGCTATGGTAGCTATGCCTATAAAGGCCAGACCGATGATAGCCACGAGAAATGAGTAAGTGAAGAAAAAGACTGAAATGATGATTGTTCCAATCAGGAACGAAGATATTCCGACTGCTCTTCCTGTCTTAATTCTAGCTTTTGCTTCTGACATTGGTTGATTGAAAGGTGTGTTGGTCTGTTTATGATATTCTACTTGAAGCTATGAAAATCAATTGAAGAATTCTTGTTCGTGCCTAAACTATCCGGTCAACTATTTCCCCCATTCCCTAATTAACCCTGACCACAGTCTTATCCGCAATAGCATAAACTACATCGGTTTTTTTGATCTTGATTTTGGCTGTGCCGGTGAAGTTGCCGAAAGCTGGGAGCAAACCGTTTCTTTCTCCAAAGAAGTAACAAGGCAGACGCAGTGATTGTCGGCCTTTGCCGGTCAGTCGCACGGCAGGATGTATATGTCCGGCCAGGTTGTAAAGCTCGGTTTCTTCAGGAATATGGGTTAGATCGAAAGGAGAGAGGCTGAGCTTTTCCATCACCTCCAGGTTAGGAATACGGTAGTTGGGTTCTTCCAATACATCGTGGTTACCTAGCACCAGTTTGAACTGAAGTGGAGCCTTGCTTTTGATCCACCTTTTGAAAACCTCCCAGCCCTGGTTATGGTCGGAGTGAAAGAGGTCGCCCAGGAAAATAACCTCTACAGGATTGAAGCGGCTAATGAGTTTGTCCAAAGTGAGTATGTCTTTGGAGTGTATGAGGTCGGAGACCGGGATGCCCGATTTCCGAAAGTGCCCTGCTTTGCCCAAGTGCAGGTCGGCCAGAATGAGATACTGCTTTTCTTCCCAGTAAATGCCCTTTTCAGGAATCAGGTGAAGTCTTTGGCCGAGCAGTTCGTGGATGAGCATTATCGAATCTAGTTCTTAATAAATCTAGTCAGTGAGATTCCGGATATTTTTCTTCTCAATCAAAAATATGAGAAGAAAAATTCCGGAATGAAGTTTTGATTGGAGGCAATACCGTAGCTATGCTGAGAATAGAGCATTGTAAATGCAGTAAAAACCATTGACAAACTTATGTATGAATAGTAGTGAAGGTCTTAACATAGTACAAAGTGGGAGCTAAAAGTTTGTCAAAGGTAAACTCATGGATGTTTAGGACTGTGAGACTAATCCCGGAATGAGGTTTTTTTAAATCCTCCGCCCTGCGGGCACCTCCTTTGTAAAAGGAGGAATTGTTACAGCATAAAATAGGTGTTTGGAGGCTTAAGGCCAATAATCAGGTTTGCCTAGTCGTCCTCGATACGTACAATCCACACAAAAACGATGAGCAAACACCCAAGTAGTTCCTGTAAGTCCGGGGAAGGCATCATATAGCTCATATTGGGCTCTCACTGTTATGGCCGTTGCTCTTTCGTTTCCCTCTGGAATATCTGTTGCCTCATAAAAATCGCGAAGCGTTCCTCCATCATATTCAATCTGACTCAATGAAAAGCAAGGTTTAAAGGCATTTTCAATTACTCCATTGTCCAGATCTTCCAACTCAAAAAAGACTCTTTTTTTACTAATGCCGGAAACCTCGAAATAGCCTAGTACTTTTTCATCCGCATTATTAATACTTATCACATTGCCAATAATAACACCTTGTTGCTTATCGAAAAGGGAGCCATTGGATTCATTGAATAGCTCAATCCTGCGGTAGTAGCTGTAGGCTTTGGCACTAATCGCTCTTTGAGTCACTTCAATAGAATAGCTTGTGGTAACGTCAAAATCTCTTGATGAAGAGAACTTAATGGGTACTTCACTTAGCTGGGCAGATGCATTATTGGTTGAGGTGGCAAGAATGAGCTCATTATGGCCTCTTTCTCTATAGCATTCTCTTACATTTTCATTGAAAGGAGTTATAACATAGTTGCCATTTGGTTGTCTCGTGGCATCTAATCTTTTAATATATGGAACAATGATTTGGTGGGTGTCGGTCCATTCATAGCGGTAAAACTGAGTGCTTGCTTCAGTATTTTTAACATCAATAAAAAATTGAGCCCCAGGCAGTGTTTCGGCTGTTTGGTTAAATTCTTTCACTGCGAACCGGTTGTAAATGCTGTCAATTTCCGGAGCAGCAACTAATTCTTGAAAGGAGGACTCATATGATTTGCCCTCCACTGTGGTGATGAACAGCGCATAGCTTCTCCCAACTGTTCCGGCAAAATTGATGGGCGATAAGTAGCTGCCAGCATTATGTTCTGTGAAATTGGTTCTGTTTCCTTCATCATCTTCAACCCAAACAGTCGCACCTTTTACAGGCTCAGATGCATCTGTATTCTCATCGATGGGAGAGGTGTAGGAAAGGAAAATTTCGTGGGTCTTAGAATGGTCTGAGATGTTTCCGTCTACCACCAATAACCTTTCGTAACCGATAGAATTCAATTCAATCTCGTCAACACAAGCGGTGGGTAAAATGGCGATGAACCAAATTCCAAGTAGTTGTAGCGATATGAGAACCTTTCTTCTCTTCATTCCTTCGGCTTAAGGCCAGTAATCGGGCTTGCCTACCGAACCACGATAACGACAGTCTACACAGAGCCTATGCGCCATGGAGATCACCCCTGCGAAAGAGTTGTAATCATATATTTCATAAAGCGACCTGATGGCACTCTCTCGACCTCTATTTTCAGGGTCTACATCTAGTGCCTGATAAAAGGCACTAACTGAACCTTCAAAATTGTATTGTCTGTACTCTGAGCAAGGACGTCTAATGTATTGCTGAACCTCTTCATTAAAGTCGCTGGGGTTGATGAAAACCCTTTTGCTATTGGCACCAGAGACTTCGAAATAGCCTAAAACCGCTTCTTCTGGTGCATCCAATGATTTAACGTTACCTACCAAAACGCCTTGCTGCTTGTCGAAGAGAGAGCCGTTGGATTCATTGAATAATTCCAGTTTTCGGTAATAGCTGTAGGCTTCAGGGCTGATAGACCTTTGGGTTACCTCCAATGAGTACGTAGTGGTGACATCGAATCGGGTGGCAGAGATAAAGCTTACCGGAACTTCTTTTAACTGCCCATTTTCGCTTGTTGTTGATGTGGCTAAGATGAGTTCGTTGAACCTTCCTTCGCGGTAGCACTCTTTTACATCTTCAGAAAATGGAATAACTTCAGCAGTGCCATCTTGATTGAAGACATAATCATACAGTTTGATGTGGGGTACAATTACCTGATGAGTATCTGTCCACTCATAACGATAAAATTGAGACCCCTGATCCGCATTATCGACATCGATGAAAAACTGAATTCCCGGAATAGAAGTAGATTCTCCATCACCT
>JABXIP010000327.1 GCA_013373005.1 Cytophagia bacterium
CCTGCATTGAACGTAGCACTATATCGACTTGATCCAATACTGGAATTGGCTCCATAAGTATAGCCTTTATCTTCTCTCAGGTTCATGTTCAATCGAGTAGAAAGACCACTTCCTCCTAAAATCTGATTGAGCAAAGAAAGCTTCTCAATGTCAGGGTTACCTGGTTTATTATCAATTGGATAAGTAATTCCAATCACAGACTGCACCGATGAAGGTCTGTCTACGAAAGCAATACTGGTTTCGGCAATTGGAGCAGGTGCTTCAAAAGTCTCCTTTTGTACATCTCCTTCTTTCCATTCTTCGAAGTATTGTTTGGTTAGCTTCTGAGCATCCTTTTTAGTGATGTCTCCCACAATAACCAGATAAGCAATATTTGGCTTGAAATATTTAGCGTAATGCTGCTTTAGATCTTCCAGCGTAATGTTTTTCAAGGTTTCTTCAGTAGTAAGCTCTCCATATGGATGATCTTTTCCATAGTTAACCACACCTCTGATATTGGCAGCAATTGCATCCGGATTATCGAGTGATTGCTTAATGCCTGTCAAAGACTGCTCAATTGCTCTATCGAATTCATCTTCCGGGAATGCCGGATTGAATAAGACATCGGACATGAGTTTCAATATGTCTTCCTTGTATTTAGAAAGAGAAAATGCATTGATCGATGTTGCTCCCACATTCAGGGAAGCTCCCATAAATTCGATTTCCTCATTAAATATATCCTTAGGTTTTGAAATGGTTCCTGCACCCATTACCTGGCCAAAAACACCGGTATAACCAGCCTTATCGCCTTCGGTTATTGGACCTGTATTTAGAGTCAAAGTCCAGCCTAGAGTAGGCAGCTTATGATCTTCTACAAGAATAACAGTTAGTCCGTTTTTAAGGGTGAACTTCTCGTAGTCTCCGATTTCAATATTCCTGGCCGGAGCTGGCTCCGGTAATTTTGTTCTGTCTATTTGCGCCACAGCCGCCAAAGAAAGGCAGCTCAACACGATGATAAATAGCTTTTTCATTATCTATTTCCTCCTTCCTTTTTCACTTTAGCATCTTCAGGCTTTTCCTGTTCAGATTTCGGTCTGTAGGTGAGTTCCACCTTATTTTCCGGAACCAGGTACTTTTTAGCCACTCTCATTAAATCATCACGAGTAACCTTTCTGTATCTTTCGATCTCAGTATTAATTAGGCTGGCATCTCCAAAATAAACGTGATAGTCAGCAAGACTTTCCGCTATACCCTGAATTGATCCATAGCCTGAAATAAAGTTGCTTTCGATCTGATTTTTCAGCTTCTGAAATTCTCTCTCCGGTACTTTTTCGGTTTTCACCTGTTCTACCAGTTTGTCAACTTCAGCAGCAAGATCTTCTGTAGAATATCCCTGATTTGGAATAGCAAAATTGATGAACAAACCACCATCTTCCAGTCCTAATGGAATTGCCTGCACAGCGAGTGCCATGCCCTTTTCATCTACAAGAGTCTTCTGGAATCTTGAACTCTGACCACCAGATAACAATTGAGTAAGGAATTGAAGTGCATAGTAATCGTCAGTTCCTTGAGCAGGCATTCTATAGCCTTGAATTACCGCAGGTATCTGAATATTATCAAATACTGTTTCGGTTACAGTTCCGTCAAGTTTTGGTGCAATTATTTCAGGGCGAGGAATTGATTTGGTACCTCTCTTAATTTCACCGAAATAAGCTTCCACCAACTTTTTGGTTTCCTTCAAATCAATATCTCCTGCAATTGACAGCGTGGCGTTATTGGGTACATAAAAAGTTTCGTAGAAGTCTACAAAGTCTGCTTCTGTTGCTGCATCGATATCTTCGAAACTTCCGATAGGAGCCCACTCATAGTTGGTCCCCTTGTATGCATTGGCCAGCATTTTCACCAGAATTGAGCCATAAGGCTGATTATCTACTCTCGATCTTTTTTCCTCCTTGACAACTTCCTTTTGAGTAGCAATTCCTATGGAGTCAATTACTGCCTGCAGCATTCTTTCCGACTCCATGTAAAGGCCAAGTTCAAGCTGGTTTGATGGCAATGTCTGGTAGTAATAGGTTCTATCGTTAGAAGTATTGGCATTTAAGCTACCTCCAGCTGCCTGGATGATTTTAAAATACTCACCTCTTCCAATGTTTGGAGACCCTTCGAACATCAGATGCTCAAAAAAGTGCGCAAAACCTGTCCTGCCAGGAGGTTCATTTTTAGATCCTACGTGATAAAGTACTGCCACAGTAACAATGGGAGTACTATGATCTTCATGAAGGATTACATCCAGACCGTTATCCAGAGTATACTCTTCAAACTCTATATTCTGTGCTCTTGCCGTGTTTAAGGCAATAATAGACATCAGAATTAAACTAATTTTCCTTACCATATTCCTATTTATCTTTAATCACAAGTTAAGAAAGCACGTAAAAAAAACCTCGCATTGAGCAGAATGTTTAGTGGAATAACAAACGGATTAACGGGCTTATAGATGGCTGTTATTTCAGCTCATGCAATAGCCTCTGAACCTCATGAGTTTTTAGTCTTGGACCGAATTGAGAAACCACTTTAGAGCTGGCCAAGCTAGCCAATTTACCTGCCGCTGCCATTGACATACCGTTAGTGATTCCAAATAGGAATGCTCCGGCAAACATATCACCTGCACCATTGGTATCTACTGCCTTTACAGGGTATGGCTCTATATCGATGAAGGTATCACCATCGAAAATGATGGCTCCATTTTTACCTTGTGTAATTGCAAATTGCTTAGCCTCTTTTTTCAAAGCCTGGCGAGCATCATCTACATTCTTGGTTCCGGTGTAGGTCATGGCTTCATCTTCATTACAGAAAAGCAAATCAACAGAAGCACCAATAACATCTTCGAACTGAGGCTTGAAATACTGAACAATTGAAGGGTCTGAAAGCGTGATGGAAGTTTTAACTCCATTATCTTCTGCTATTTTCTTAGCCAGTTTCATGGCCTCCACTCCAGTTGTTGAAGGAGTCAGATAACCTTCCAAATAGACATATTTGGAATCTTTAATAGCATACTCATCAACCTCTTTGGTAGAGAGGTCTGTGGTAGCGCCTAAGAATGTATTCATAGTTCTTTCGGCATCAGGAGTAATCATCACCAGACACTTCCCGGTAATACCTCCATCTCTTTGCTTTCCATCTAAGTTGGTATCTACACCTGCCTCATTCATATCCTTGAGATAGAAGTCACCATACTCATCGTTAGACACTTTACAAGAGTAGAAAGATGAACCACCGAACTGGCTTACTGCAATAACAGAGTTAGCAGCAGAACCACCTGACTTCCTCACCAAATCTGCCTGATTGATTGCATTGATTAGTCTGAACTGAGTATCCTCATCAACCAAAGTCATGAGTCCTTTGCTCACTTTATGATCGTATAAAAACTGATCGTTTACTTTAAACTCAAGGTCAACAAGTGCGTTACCAACGCCATATACATCGTATTTCTTACTCATAATTATTGAATAATTGGAGCTCGGTTGAACTCCTTGGTGTCATCGAAAAGTTTTCTGTAGGTAATGTGTGTTTTATAGATTTTAGCACCGATCTGCTCCACCACCCTCATCATTTTTGGGTTAAAGTCACCAATCCAGTTCATCTCAATATCGTTGTAGTGAAAGCCATCTTTCCAAGCCATTGTCTTCACGAAAGAAATAACCAATCCTCCTTCAACACCCTTCTTCTGATGTTCCGGAACCACTCCAAAAACAATTCCCAAACCGGTTTTACACTTACCTGTTTTGAGCATAAACAGGAACTTTAGCTTACTCCAAAGGTTCCATTGTCCGTTCAGGTGACGGTAAATTTCATTCAGTTCGGGAATGGAAATAAAGAAAGCGACAGGTTCTCCTTTATAAAAAGCAAACCAAAGGAGCTTAACATCAGCAATTGGCTTCAGCATTTTAAAAGTAGCCTTAGCTTGTTGCTCAGTCATAGGCTTTACACCACTATGGCCCGCCCAGGCTTTATTGTAAACCTCAAGAAAGTATTGGTGTCCCTTTTCGTATTCCTTTTTGGTAATGTGTCTAAATACATAATCCGGATTGGCCAAGGTAGCTTCTCCCTTTTCATAAAACCTCGGGGTAAAATCCACCTGGCTTCCCATAGGGCGTCTGTAGGTATACTGCTGAAAGTATTCCTTAAAGCCATAAGCCTCAAACAATTCTCTGTAGTAAGGGAAGTTGTAGGGCATTTGATAGTTGGGCTTGTGAAAGCCATCGACCAACAAACCCCACCAATTATTTCTATCTCCAAAGTTGATCGGGCCGTCCATAGCCTCCATACCTCTTTCTTCCAACCATGCCTTGGCCTGATCGAAAAGCAGGAATGCAGCTGCTTTGTCATTGATACATTCAAAGAATCCTACTCCACCGGTTGGTTGCTCCTGAGCTTCAGATACTTTCTTGATATAGAAAGCGGCAATTCGACCAATGGCTTTATCGCCATCCATTAATATCCAACGAATGGCCTCTCCTTGTCTGTAGTTTTTATTTTTTTCGGGATTGAAGATGGCTCGGATATCCTTGTCTAAAGGTCGAACCCAATTCTTCTCGTTCTTATAAAGATTTACCGGCAGGAGTAAAAATTGCTTTTCTGTGTACTTATCGTTGACTTCTACCAGCTTCATATTTCAGCGGAGCAAAAATAGGGAGTTAAACCATAGCAAAAAAAGTGTAAGGCATGTTTTGCAAACAGCCCCACTATTTCAATCCTTTGGCTCGGTCGGGATAGTCCGTGATGATGCCATCAACTCCCCAATTGACCAGTTTCTCCATTCTGTCTCTATCATTGACTGTCCAGGGCACAACCTTCATTCCTTGCTCATGGCAAAACTCAATATCCTTTTTAGTAAGCAAAGCGTGATAGGGGCTATAAACTTGTGGCGTAAAACCCAATTCCTTCAGGTTTCCCTTTACTCCTTTTATATTTTCAACAAGGGCAACCAACTTTACTTCTGGGTACTTTTCATGATAATACGTCAGAACCCTGAAATCAAAACATTGAATTGTGTACCTGTCCTTGGACAGTTCCTTGTCTAATACCGCCTGAACAATATCTGCAAATTCCTTGTACTCAGGATGACTCACATCATCACCTTTCGGAGAACTCTTTATTTCTATGTTGTAGGAAACCTTGGGTAAATTATTTTCTGCAATATGCTTCTCAACTGCACGAATCATATCAACCAGCTTCGGCTTGGTTGCTGCCATTTTCTCTTGCTCAGGGAAGCGCTCGTTACCCCTCAATCCACAATCGAACTTTGAGACCTCCTCATAAGTCATTTGATAGATATTGAATTCTTCCTTTTCAGAAACTGGTTGCCCATTGGGTTTACTGCAAATATCTGGTGACATAAAAGGTTCATGACTTACTACAACCTGCCGATCCTTTGTGATTACCACATCGAGCTCAAGAGTGGTTACTCCCTCCTCCAAAGCTCTCATAAAAGCCGGAATGGTATTTTCCGGAACCAATCCCCGAGCACCTCTATGACCTTGAATATCGAGCACCTGTGAATAAGCAGAATTGGCTATTAGAACAGTAATTAAACAAGTGAATAAAGACCTATAAGACATAGCTTCTGTGTTTCATGTGACTCTCAATGTAAGGAGATTGCTCTCAATTCATGTTACGCAAATGTTTTATTTGAAAGTGGGAAGACTGTGGAAGGGAGCTGGAAGTTGCCCATCATCAAATTATCAAATCAACGCATCATCAAATCATTGCCTGCCGTTCATCAAAATCTGCAACCACCACAGACTCACACCCGTTATTCTGAATGCATTTTTTTAAATACCTGTGGAAGAAAAACATCAACTCATTGCTCAGCCGGGGCACAAACTGGCTGTTCCCTTATTCTCACTTACAGCACTGCTCTATTTAGGTATAGTAGCATTTGAATATTTCACCAACTGTTGCCATACATTCGATCAGACTTTTGCCTGGTTTGGAGGGTTCTATATAGTTCTTAGCGGACTCTACTTCCTTGCCAAGATGGTAAAAAGAGCATAGCCTCTCTCAATAGACATTGTTCATAAAAAGTGTATCATTTCGGTGATTTTGAGTTTTACGTAAGTGCTTACTTAAACTCAAAATTCCTTATGCAAACTAAACTCAAACTCGCTTTCAGCCTATGGCTGATTTTCGTTGTCCTCAACTTTTTGAATTGCTCGGGGTCTGATGATTCAGATCAAATAGAAGAGCTCAGGTTAGTGGAAATCATTATTGACTCGTCCAATGGCGACAGACTTGACCTATCAGGCACAGCAAGCACCTCTCTAAGCCTCTCTGGTCTGGACCAATATGCTGAAGAATATATCATTAATGGGACTATTTCATGGACATCCAATAATTTCAACGCCAGTGTCAGCCAGACAGGCTTAGTCAATGCCTTAGAGGTAGGAGTATCAATTATTCAGGTAGAAGCCGAGGGGGTTACGGCCTCATTTACGATTTCTATTTGGGACAGCTCTGCACCACGAACAGAGATTTTTGTAAGTGAGGTTGAAAACCTTAACGACCCACCCTACAAAATCCTAAGGTATTTTGCTGATGGCAGCTTTTCCGAAGTCTTCACCAATCAAAACCTCGCATGGCCTCAGGATATTGTAATACTGGAAGATCAGGAAGTGGTTCTTATTTCTAATCTCAATACCGGCCGCATCACCAAATACAACCTCAACACTGGAGACTATATTGAAAACTTTGCTACCGGAATAGGTCAACCGACAAGAATGAAAATTGGTGCCGATAATTTACTTTATGTATTGCAGTGGGCGGGCGATGGTCTGGTAAGAAGATACAACCTGGATGGCAGTTTTGTCGATAATTTTACGAGCGTTGCTGTTCCACAGAGCATTGGCATGGACTGGGATGCTGATGGCAACTTATACGTTTCATCATTTCAGAATGCCAATGTTCGAAAATTCGACAGTCAGGGGAATGATCTCGGTGTCTTTGCCAACGCTAACATGGTTGGTCCTACCAACATTTGGTTCGATGCAGAAGGCAATCTGCTCGTAAATGATTGGAATGCAGGTAGGGTAGCCAGATTCAACCCGAATGGAGCCTTTATAGATATTATTATCAATGGCCTCTCTCAACCTGAAGGAGTTGACTTCCTTAGCAATGGTCATTTTCTTATCGGCAATGGAGGTCCGGGAGAGGTAAAAGAGTTCATGCCTGACGGCACCTTTGTAAAGAACATTATTGCCGCAGGAGGCGACTTAAAACAACCCAATGCGGTGATTGTGAGAAATGTAAACTGACATTCATAGAAATTTTCGATTGGACTCAATCAGTTAATTAAGTAATTCTTAAACTTGCACTGTCTTCGGGGTATGACGCTCCCGATAGTTATCGGGACGGTAGCTCCAATGCTTTAAATAAATTACAATCGGGGTATGGCGCAGCCCGGTAGCGTGCTCGTCTGGGGGGCGAGAGGTCGCAGGTTCAAATCCTGTTACCCCGACAAAATTAGGCGAACCAACTAAAATTGGCTCGCTTTTTTCATTTTAAGGTCTGTCGCAATCTGCCCGTCAATTGTCCGCAAACACTATCACCTCATAACCAGAAAGTCATCTATCTTTAAATTACAAAAAAGAGCAACTCGTTAACAGTCAATTATGAGCAAAGTAGTAGTAAAAGCCTATACCATTTCCCTCGATGGTTTTGGCGCAGGCCCAAATCAGAGTCTCGATAACCCAATGGGAACCGGATGCGAGAAACTGCACGCGTGGATGTTTCCAACCAAAATGTTTCAGCGCATGATCGGCAAGGATAGTGGCTCAGAGGGTATCGACAATGACTTTGCCGAAAAGTCCATGCAAAACAATGGGGCATGGATTATGGGACGCAATATGTTTGGCCCCATTCGAGGCCCATGGCCCAATGATGAATGGAAAGGCTGGTGGGGGCCAAATCCACCATATCATGTTCCTGTATTTGTGCTTACCAAGCACGAGAGAGAACCGCTCACCATGGAAGGAGACACAACTTTTTACTTTGTCACCGATGGTATTGAGTCGGCATTGGAGCAGGCTAAGAAAGCAGCCAACGGAAAAGACATCCGCATTGGAGGTGGTGCTTCCACCATTCGCCAGTTTCTTCAAGCAGGGCTTGTCGATGAAATGCATTTAGTAGTTTCCCCCATTTTTATTGGTCAGGGTGAGCACTTATTCTCAGACCTTGATTTACCTAAGCTTGGCTTTACAGAAACAGAAATGATTCAAGGAGAAAAAGGAGTGCATATTATTGCCAAGAAGAAATAATAAGGATGGTAGTATTCCTACCACCTTGCCTTCTTCCCTCTTACATCAACATGAATAAAGCCGCTATGTCGCTCGTTTTTCTTATAAAATCCTAAACCTCCAACAAACTTTTTATACTCTAGCTTTTCATACTCATCTTCTACCAGATTGTAGAAGAACCTGACGTCCTTATCATCAACCCTTCCATCACCATTTAGGTCATCCATGTGACCATCCTTGTTCTGGTCTATGAAAATGTCTGCTGCTCCACCCCAGACATGTCTGCTATAGGCTACATTACCAATAGACTTATTATAAAATGGTGTTCTATAACCGCTGATAAAGCCGAAAGTGTCTATGGCTATACCTTTAGACTGAACTATTTCCAATAGATACTCAAGCTTCAACAACAGCCTCTCACGAACAATCAGGTATTTTGGGAAACTACCTCCTTGCTTACAGATAAATTGCCTCATGTTGAAGTGAGGTGTTAGCTGAAGATTCTCAGTAGTAGCATTTACCTCAAACAAACCTTTTGGCCTTTCATAAATCGGGTCGTCATTTAATGGTTGGCCTGGATAATTGCCAATTCTGTAACCGTTGAGATACTCTCCTTTTTTACCAGTCAAAGGTGTTAAAACCAACACATTGAGCTCCATTACTTCTGCTCCCTTTGAAACGCTGATTTTGTAAGCTCCCGGCTTTTGTGGTGCCGTCACCCTATACCTTAAACCGGACAATTGAGTAGCCTTCAAGCGATTCAATTCGAGTTGAAAAGCGCTATTCGCAGAAAGGTTAAGGTTTTCACCCGGCATCACAAAAAAGCTAAAAAGCCTATAAGGCACTTCTTCACCATTAATTGATACTTCAAAGGAAAGTTTATCTCCAGCATTAGCGCTTAACTGAAACATCAGAAAGCAAAAGATTAACAAATACCTATACATAGTCTATTCCATGGTAGGAGCACTTTCGGCCAAAGCCTCAATTACTGCTGCATCTCGTTGGTACACATCATTTCTAAACTGAACTCCTGATTCATCGGCCCAGGCAGTGAGATATAAAATATGTACGTTCAGCGGACTTTTAAGCATTACAGTTTTGTCATTTCCGGCCCTCATGGTGGCCTGAACCTTCTCGGTATCCCAATCAGGAATATCCGTGAGCAAATAGTTGACAAAAGCCATTGGTTTATTCAGGCGAATACAGCCAGAGCTAAACGCACGGTCGGGTCTATTGAAGAGCTCTTTACTGGGCGTATCATGAATATAGATATTATACTTATTAGGGAACATAAACTTCACTGCACCCAAGGCGTTGGTTGGTCCGGGGTCTTGCCTAATGGTATAAGGGAAATTGCTTCGCGAAAGCTTAGACCAATCTATGGTTTGAGGATCTACCTCTACATTTCCCTTAAGCACTTTCATGTTCTTCACCTTCAGGTAAGCCACATCCTTCTTCACCTCCGGTAGCACATCATTAAAGAGAATGGTTGGAGGCACTGTCCAATAAGGATTCAGCACAAAATAAGTCATCATATCACTAAAAACCGGTGTCTTGCGAAACGGCTTGCCCACCACAACGCTCTGCTCGTAACTCAAAGTATCGGCCCGATAAACTTTCATAGTGAAGTCTGCAATGTTGACAAAAACATAGTGATCTCCCATGTCTTGGCTGATCCATCTCAAGCGCTCCATGTTAGCCCTTAGTTTGGCTATTTTAGCAGTAGCCGTAATATTCATAGAGGCCAGTGTTAGTTTGCCTACATTACCATCAGCCTCCAAGCCATGATGAATTTGAAAGTCTCTTACGGCATTGGCCAATTCCTCAGAGTACGTATCGTTAGGTTCCTCTTCCATCAAAAAGAATCCCTCAATGGAAAGTCTGTGCTTTAGGGCTGTCACCCTGCTTCCAGCCATTCCCGGCTTCAATGTTTCACCTGCC
>JABXIP010000522.1 GCA_013373005.1 Cytophagia bacterium
GCTTCTCCCGATCTTACTATAATCGGCACTTTCATTTCAATGATATAACTACTCTCATTATTGGTTCCGGTGCCATTAGCATAAGGGTGGTCTGAATGTAATGCTCCGTCATCAAACCCTGACTCTTCTTTGATCGAGAAGTTGCTACTACTATGGAAGTCTCCTGCGGCAGCCGTTACATCATTAAAATCATTGAAGTAGAATGATACCGGGTCTGCGGTGGCCACTACATTGAGTTCAGTAAATCCGCTAACCGGAAAGACCGAACTATTAGGATTGCCTGCTATATCTGTAGCCGTGATTTTATAACTCACTACATCACCTTCAACCAAGCCAAGATTAGAAATGTCAATACTGGCATTGTAGGTGCTGGTTTCATATTCTGTTAGCGTGAAGTTGGCAGTTTGTGTGTTTCCACCATTGATGAAATATTCTACCGTGGCATTTACAGGTAAGAAGTCCGAAATTTTAGCCTCAAGGCTCAATGTCTGGTCTGAAGTTCTGACAAAATTCGGAGGTGTGTGAGTAATGATTGGGGCAGCGGCATCTACATTAGTACTAAACGAGAAATATCTGTCGGCAACCAAAATACTTGGGTAGGTAAAGCTTCTATCCTTAATATCTTGAACCTCAATGTAGTAGGTGTAAACCTGACCCTCAATTTTTGCAGAAGGAATCTCCGCAGTGAATTCATCAGCATTGTTGGTTGCTGTCATGGTTATTTCATTGGCATCTGCTGCGAAACCATCCAAGCTATAATGCAGCACAACACTTTCAGCTTTATAGCCTATGTCAGACCTTATTGAAGCAGTAACAGTATAGCTGTCGGCAGTAATGTCTTCAGTATTATCTCTGTTGGTATGTTCAACATAGGTAAACTCCCAACCCATATCACCAAACATGTTCAGTGTGGCAGGCCCCGGATCATGAATTACTTCGTTAGGGGCAATTTGTGGTGTCATTAGGGAATTTTCATTACCGGAAGGATAAGTGCTTTCATTCAAGTGAGCTATACTCGAACCTCCACTGTATTCGGTAGGGGCATATAGCCGTGGACGGGTGCCGTTTTCTGTTACCTCAGTAGGCGAATTGAAAAAAACTGCATTGCTGGTGAGGGCAGTTCCAAGACCGGATGGGTTAGAGACCATATCTACCAATTTGCCTCCATTGCCATTTTCCACGCTTAGGTCGAAAACAAAAGGAATATCGAAAGCCAGGCTTCCATTGTCATCATCATCAACATCATAGCTGTCAATAAATCCTAACCCATGTCCTAACTCGTGCAGTACAACAGTTACCAAATCAAATTCACCGACTCCTGTGTTACCATCTGTGCCCAGATACCAAGGGGCATCTTTATTAAAGCTGGCCACAATGTCTGGTTCATCGGAGGCGTTTAGCTCCTCGCCAGCCATTTTTTCGGCCAGTGCTACTGGATACCAAACATCTGCCTGTTTGGCTCCCTCAAAGTTCCTATAGGCTGTATTCCAAATGGCTGAACCAAGAGTTCCCTCGTCTAATTGCTGCCAGGTAGCATTTACCCTGATGACCACATCTGAAGTAATGAGCTCTGACCAAATATCTATCGCTCGCTGAAATGCCAGCTGTGCGTCTTCGCTAAAGCCGTTGTACGTAACCTCAATGGTTGCTCCAGTTGCAGTTGTACCATCGGTAAGGTTAGCTGCATATGGAGAGGCTGCATATCTGGCATTGGCTTTTCTAAGTATTTTTGTGAAAGCACTATGGTCTCCCGCATAGCATATAATATCCGGTTTGGCATCCAAACGTTCTATTTTTTGAGCTATTCCAGCATTTGCCACGATGAGGCATATTGTGAGGAGTAGTAGTTTTTTCATAAGCTTCAATTCAACAACACAGGTAAATAGAAATATATCAGTTTCAGGGCTCAATCTGAAATGTATCGGAAAAACGTTTCTGCCGTTTTCTGATAAACTAACGTAGTTGACCTAGATAAAGAACTATTTTTGGTTTAAGTTAACATGGAAATACAGTTAATATGAAAAAGTTTTCAATGATTCTGCTGGTTTTGGCCTTTGGTTGTAAGTCTGTTCAAACAACCTCAGATGATGTTCCTGTTATTTTTATGAGTAAAACAGCTTGCCTCGGCACATGCCCTGACTACGACATCTCAGTATTTTCTAATGGTGTGGTTTTGTTGAATGCGAGACAATTTGTGGAGATGGAAGGGGCTTTTAAGGCTAAGATGAGCAAAGAAGCATTGAATGATTTGATTGAGGAGTTTACCTCTAGCGGTTTTGACTCGTTTCGAACAGAGTATAAATCGAACAGAACCGACCTACCGACAACCAAACTTACCTTCAGCAATGATGGTGAAAAGAAAACCATAACAGACTATGATGGCGCCCCGAAAGAACTGAAAGCCTTGGAGGCTAAAGTGCATAGTCTTATAGAATCCCTTAACTGGAAAAAGGCTAAATAAAAAAACCCTGACTTCATAAGAAATCAGGGTTTGAATAATCTTAAATACACTCTTAATTAAAGAGTTCTCTTCACTTCTTGAATTTCAAATCCTTCGATGATGTCACCCACTTTGATGTCGTTGAAGCCTTTGATGCTCAGACCACATTCGTAACCCGACTTCACTTCAGCTACATCATCTTTGAATCGTTTCAGCTGACCAATGTCTCCAGTGTAAGCTACAATACCATCTCTGATCAAACGGATTTGGTTGTTTCTCTTCACGAATCCATCGGTTACATAACATCCTGCAACAGTACCAATTTTAGAAATCTTGAAGACTTCTCTAACTTCAATGTTACCGGTGATAACCTCTTTCTCGGTTGGCTCAAGGAGACCTTCCATCGCATCTTTGATCTCGTTGATGGCATCATAGATGATAGAGTATAGCCTGATTTCGATCTCTTCGTTTTCAGCAATTCTTCTGGCACCGCCAGAAGGTCTTACTTGGAAACCAAGGATAATGGCATCTGAAGCAGTTGCCAAAAGCACATCCGACTCAGAAATCTGACCAACAGCTTTGTGGATAATATTCACCTGAACTTCTTCAGTAGAAAGCTTCAATAATGAATCACTCAATGCCTCAACCGAACCATCCACGTCACCTTTAACGATAACATTAAGCTCTTTGAAGTTACCAACAGCAAGTCGTCTACCGATCTCGTCAAGCGTAATGTGCTTCTTGGTTCTAACACTTTGCTCTCTGAGAATCTGCTCACGCTTGTTGGCAATTTCTCTTGCCTCACGGTCTGAGCTCATCACGTTGAATTTGTCACCGGCTTGTGGGGCACCGTCAAGACCAAGCATCTGAACAGGTGTTGAAGGACCTACTACTTGAAGGCGGTTTCCTCTGTGGTCGAACATGGCTTTCACTTTACCATAGTGAGAACCTGCCAATACTACATCTCCCACTTTCATGGTTCCAGATTGAACCATAAGGGTTGAAAGATAACCTCTACCTTTATCTAGTGAGGCTTCAATTACGGTACCCACACCAGCTTTGTCTGGGTTAGCTTTGAGCTCCAATAGTTCAGCTTCAAGAAGTACTTTTTCAAGCAACTCATCTATTCCCTGACCTGTTTTAGCCGAAACTTCCTGACACTGGTATTTACCACCCCAGTCTTCAACCAGAATATTTAGGTTAGCCAATTCCTCACGGATTTTATCCGCGTTGGCCGTTGGTTTATCAACCTTGTTAATTGCAATTACAATCGGCACTTCAGCTACTTGAGCGTGATTGATCGCCTCTTTAGTTTGAGGCATCACGTTATCGTCAGCTGCTACAACAATAATTACAACGTCAGTAATTTTAGCACCCCTTGCACGCATGGCCGTAAAGGCTTCGTGACCCGGAGTATCCAAGAATGCTATTCGCTTACCATCTTTTGTTTCTACATCGTAGGCACCAATGTGCTGGGTAATACCACCCGCCTCACCGGCAGTTACATTCGACTCTCGAATGTAGTCAAGTAAGGATGTTTTACCGTGGTCAACGTGACCCATGATGGTCACAATAGGAGCTCTGTCCTGAAGATCATCTGCGCTGTCTTCTTCCTCAACAATGTCTACCTCATCATCGGCAGAAGTAAACTGAACATCGAATCCAAACTCATCAGAAATGATGGTAATGGCTTCAGCGTCCAATCTTTGGTTGATGGAAACGAACATACCCAAAGACATACATGTAGAGATAACGTCATTAACAGAAACGTTCATCAAACTAGCCAGGTCACTGGCAGAGATAAACTCTGTTACTTTGAGGATTTTGCTTTCCTCTTGTTGTCTCAACATTTCTTCCTCTGCAGCCTCTGCAGCGGCACTCCTCTTTTCCTTACGGTATTTAGAACGGTTTTTACCGCCACCTTTATTACCACCACTCAAGCGAGCAAGTGTTTCCTTAATTTGTTCCTGGATTTCCTTATCAGTAAGTTCTTCCTTCGGAACATGTTTTTTGCCTCCTCTTTGCTGATTTGGTCCGCCTCCAGGTTTTCTTCTGTCGTTAGTATTAGCTCCTTTAGAGGCTCTTTCAACTTTAGTTTGTTGAATTCTCTTTCTCGGTCTCTTACCTCGGTTGTCACCACCCTTATTGTCATCTTCTTTGGCCTTTTTAGGCTTTTCAACAGGGAGTTCAATCTTGCCAAGAACTTTAAGTCCTCTAAGAGAGTCGGCTTTACCTTGGTACCTTTCTGGTTCAGCAGGCTTCTGAGGCTCTTCCTTTTTAGGGGCTTCAGCCTTTTTCTCTTCCTGCTTAGGTTTTGGTTCTTCTTTAGGCTTTTCTTCTTTCTTCTTATCCTTATCAAGATCGATTTTGCCTAATACTTTAAGCCCTGTCTTTTTGTCGGCCTCTTCTTCAGGTTTTTTAGCTTCAACCTCCTCAACCTTCTTTGGCTCAGGTTTAGCTTCTTCTACCTTAGGAGCTGGCTCTTCTTTTTTAGGCTCTTCTTTCGGAGTCTCCTTAGGAACTTCTTTCTCTGCTTCAGGCTGCTTTGGCTCCTCAGCAGGTTGTTTAGGTTCCTCTTTTTTAACAGGTTCTTTAAAAGGCTCTGTAGTCACACCACTGGAATCAATGACCATGTCTTCTACATGCTTGGTTCCAATAGTTAGATGAGAGGCTTCCTCCTTCTCGTGAGCAGATGCAGCAAACTCTTTGGCCAGCATATCAAATTGCTGTCCGGAGATTTTTGCATTCGGGCTGCTCTCTACTTCGAAGCCTTTTGCTGCAAGAAAGTCAACGATAGTATGCGTACCGACATTCAACTTTCTAGCCACCTGGCTGAGCCTCATCATTTTTTCTTCTGACATACTCAAATATCCCTCTTTTTAAGGTTTTTTTAAAATCTACTATTGATCGAATTCTTTATTTAGAATTTCGAACAAATACTTTACGGTCTCTTCTTCGAGCTCAGTTCTACGAACAATATCGTCTTGAGCAAGGGCAAGAACACTCTTGGCAGTATCTAGGCCAATTCTTTTCAATTCATCAATGATCCAGCTGTCGATTTCATCTGCGAACTCGTCTAGATCCACATCTTCCTCTTCGTATTCGTTCAATTCTCTGAATACATCGATCTCTAGGCCAACCAATTTGGAGGCCAATTTGATGTTCTGACCACCTTTACCAATTGCCAAAGATACTTGGTCTGGTTTCAGGTAAACTGAAACACGACCATCTTCAGTCAAGATTTTCATGCTTGAAATCTTGGCTGGGCTAAGCGCTCTGGAAATGTAAAGTTCCATGTTATCAGTAAAGTTGATAACATCAATATTTTCGTTTTGAAGCTCACGCACGATAGAGTGGATTCTAGACCCCTTCATACCAACACAAGCTCCTACCGGATCAATTCTGTCGTCATAAGACTCAACGGCTACTTTTGCTCTTTCACCTGGCTCACGTACCACCTTCTTGATAGTAATAAGGCCATCGTAAACTTCAGGAACTTCACTTTCGAAGAGTCTCTCAAGGAATTCTCCAGAAGTTCTGGAAAGAATAATCTTAGGGTTACCGTTGATCATTTCCACTCTGTCCACTATAGCGCGAACATTGTCTCCTTTTCTGAATCTATCTTTAGAGATTTGTTCAAATTTAGGAAGAGATAGCTCGTTTCCTTCACCATCTACTAACAGCACTTCTCTACCTAGAATCTGATAAACTTCGGCAGAAATAATTTCACCAACTAAGTCTTTATACTTCTGATAAAGAATGTCTTTCTCAAGGTCTTTAATTCTCTGAATTAGTGTCTGACGAGCAGTCATTACAGCTCTTCGTCCGAAATCGATAAGCTTAATTTCTTCAGCTACTTCTTCACCAATTTCAAAATCCGGCTCAATCTCGCGAGCCTCAGTTAAGCTGATTTTATCGTAATCCCAGATGTCTTCAGAGTTATCATCAACAATTTCTCTAAACCTCCAGATTTCAAGGTCACCTTTGTCTGCGTTGATGATGATGTCGAAATTATCATCGACTTCGAATTTCTTCCTGATCATAGTTCTGAATACATCTTCCAGAATTCTGATCATAGTAGGTCGGTCTACGTTTTTCTGCTTTGCAAAATCTGCAAACGACTCAATTAAAATTCCACTGTCCATTTTATTTACTTAAATGACACTAACACATTAGCTTTTTCTATCTCCGAGAGGTTGATTTCCTTCTCTTCGATCAATGTTTTTTTATTTTCTTTTCGTTCAGCGGCCAAAATAATGGCCTCCTCCGTTACGGCATTCAAGGCCCCTTCCAACATTGAGCCGGAAGTAAGTTTGACCTTTAGCCGTCTACCTACATTCTTACGATACTGCCTGATTGAAGAGAGAGGGTGGTCTAAACCTGGTGATGAGACTTCCAATATGTAGGCTACATCAATGAGGTCTTCTAACTCTATGTCCTCAGCCAATTGTCGGCTTAAAAGAGCACAATCGTCAATATTAACACCCTTATCACCGTCTAGCAATACCAATATTTTGGTCTTTCCAGTAACGCCTTTAGAAATAACATCTACAATAAAAAAAGAGTCATCTTTTAGATGTCTTTCTGCTAGTTCTTTTATCGATTCAGTTAACTCTTTCATCCTAATAATGAAAGAGGGGACTCCTTGTCCCCTCTGGAAATAACCATTAAGTGGTGCAAAAGTAGTAGATTTTTATTTCATATCAAAAGGCTGATTCATTCGTACTTTATAAGAAATGCCTCTATTTTTAGGCTTCAAAGTAGATTTATGAAAAATATATCCTTGGTTCTGGCTTTTGTTCTTGTAATCATCTCTTTTTCATGCGATTCGAGCGGAAAGAAGAGTAGTGCAAAAAGTAGACAGTTAGAGCTAAAAACGGCACCAAAACCCAATGGAGATTCTTTGATATTGTTCACGCAGAAACAGGTTGATTTCGGCCCAAGAGTACCCAATACTGAAGCCCATAAAAAGGCTGCAGATTGGTTCGTTAAAAAGTTTGAAAGTTATGGTGGCCGGGTAACTGTTCAGGAGTTTACTGATAAGGTATATGATGGCACCGAGGTCAAACTGAAGAACATCTTTGCCGCCTTTAATCCGGACGTTAAGAAGCGAATCTTGCTAGCAGCTCACTGGGATACTCGACCTTTTGGTGACAAAGACCCAAAAAACGATATGATTGAAATAGATGGGGCCAATGATGGCGCTAGTGGAGTGGCAGTGCTTTTAGAAATTGCCAGAATCATTAGTACCAATATGCCTTCAGTGGGCGTAGATATTATTCTTTTTGATGGAGAAGACTGGGGGGAACATCAAAATAGCTCAGCGGGAGTTGATCCAAGAGATTATGGAAAGGAGGCATGGTACTGTTTAGGGTCTCAGTATTGGAGTAAGAATAAGCATCAGGCAAACTATTCCGCTTATTACGGAATTCTTTTGGACATGGTAGGAGCAGGTGATGCAACCTTCTTTTACGATAGTATTTCTCAACAGTATGCCAGTAGAGTTCAAGAGCAAACCTGGGATATTGCTCTTCAACTTGGCTATGACAAATATTTCAAAAAGCAGCTTGGGTTAACAGGCATTACCGATGATCATAAGTTTGTGAATGAGGATGCTAGAATTCCTATGATCGACATTATTGATTATAGGCCAAGCTCAAATGGCTTTGGGTCATACCATCACACAAGTCAGGACAATATGAGTATCATCAGTAAAGAGACACTCTCTGCTGTGGCTCATGTTGTTTTGACGGTATTATTTAACGAGTAGTTAGTTCTTTAAGAGGTTCATTAGATATTCTCCATAACCTGATTTTTCCAGAGGTTTGGCAATTTCGGCTAGTTTTTCAGCTGAAATATATCCTTGGCGGTAGGCGATTTCCTCAATACAAGAGATTTTAATGCCTTGTCTTTTCTCAAGGATTTGAACGAATTGCCCTGCCTGCATGAGCGAGTCTATGGTTCCTGTATCAAGCCA
>JABXIP010000322.1 GCA_013373005.1 Cytophagia bacterium
AAATGAAAGCCCCCAAATTCCGAAAGTCATACCAGATAGATCATTCCCAAAGTGTTTTTTGACTTTGGCAACCAAAACTGATTTTTGAGCTTCATTAACATCTTCAACTGCCTTCAGAACCTTCATTTGATATCCATGTTCATCCGCTGTTTTTATCAGAGCCTTGACATCTTTCGGGAAACATGAGCCTCCATAGCCAACCCCGGGATAGATAAACTTAGTGCCAATTCTGGTATCGCTTCCAATGCCTTTTCTTACCATGTTCACATCAGCACCCATGATTTCGCAAAGGTTCGCAACATCGTTCATGAAACTGATCTTAGTAGCCAGCATGGAGTTCGCAGCATATTTTGTCATTTCGGCTGAAGGAACATCCATGAAGATAGTAGGGTGCCCATTAAGTAGGAAAGGCTTATAAAGCTTCTCCATTATTTTTTGTGACTTTTCAGATTCCACACCAACAACAATTCTGTCTGGTTTTAGGAAATCTTGAATGGCTGCACCTTCTTTTAAGAACTCTGGATTAGATGCTACATCAAAGTCAATACTAGCACCTCTTTTATCTAATTCATCTTGAACTGCAGCCTTCACTTTTTTAGCTGTTCCAACTGGTACGGTACTTTTGGTGACCACAACCATGTAATCTTCCATATGCTGGCCTACTTCACGAGCAACCGCCAATACATATTTTAAGTCTGCACTGCCGTCTTCTCCTGGAGGTGTGCCAACAGCAATAAATACAGCTTCAGAATCTTTCAAGTTCTCTTTCAAGCTTGTTGAAAAGTGAAGTCTCCCTTTTTCAAGGTTGCTTTTTACCATTGGCTCAAGACCCGGTTCATAGATAGGCATAATGCCATTCTTGAGACCTTCTATTTTCTTCTGATCTATATCAATGCATGTAACGTCAATACCTACTTCTGAAAAACAGGTTCCTGTAACTAGACCTACATACCCTGTTCCTACAATTGTTATTTTCATAGCTTAATTTTTCAACAAACTTAAAATCCGTTCAAAATTAGAAGTTTAGTCTTCGATAAAAAGTATTAATTAGTCGTTTATTGGTTGATTTTTTAAGATTTTCTGGAAAGTCGCATTTGCCAGTTCCAGGAGTCTCTCATAGAGTCTTCTAGTGAATATTTAGTTTTCCAATTCAAAAGCTTTTCTGATTTGTCTACTTGGGCATAAACCTTTTCAACATCACCAGCCCTTCGAGGTCCGATTTCATAATTTAGATTTTGACCGGTAACTTTTTCAAATGAATGAATTGCTTCCAAAACAGTATTGCCTCTTCCTGTACCAATATTAATCACATCGAAGAAGCTGCTCTCTGTATGGTTTTCAAGATACTTGATGGTCTGAACATGAGCATCCGCCAAATCCATTACATGAATATAATCTCTAATACAGGTTCCATCAGGAGTGTCATAGTCGCTTCCGAAAACAGTAAGTTTGTCTCTTAGACCTGCCGCGGTTTGTGTAATGAATGGAACCAGATTATTTGGTACTCCAAGAGGAAGCTCTCCAATTTCTGAAGAGGAATGTGCCCCGATTGGATTAAAATACCTTAGCGCTATTGACTTGAGCATGGCTCCACTCTTAACCGTGTCTTCAATGATTTCCTCACCTATTTGCTTCGTGTTTCCATAAGGGCTATTAGCTGGTTTTTTGGGAGATTGCTCCGTTACCGGAAGTTCATCTGGCTGACCATAAACAGTGCATGAAGACGAAAAAACCAGATTTTCACAGCCATATTGACTCATAGCTTCTAACACGGTAACTAGACCAGAAACATTGTTTTTGTAATACTCCAGAGGTTTTTCAACCGACTCACCAACAGCCTTTTTTGCTGCAAAATGGATTACTCCTTCAATTTCGTTTTCAGAGAAAATCTTTGTGAGAATTGATGGGTCTAGAATATCACCCTCATAACACTTGAAATCTTTTCCTGTGATATTCTTTAGCCCAGCTAAAACCGACTTTTCTGAGTTAGAAAAATTGTCTAGAATAATAGGGTTATAGCCTTCCTCATGAAGCCTAACACTTACATGTGAACCTATGTATCCAGCACCTCCAGTGACTAGAATGTTTTTATGCATATTCAAAAATAGTCCTTCAATTCCGCTTAATAGTTAAGTCCTGTTATTTTTGTGTGATAATTAAGGGAGTAGGTCTATGAATGACAAAGTAAAAGAGCTTTCACAGGAGATTGAATCTTTCGTTGCAGAGACGCAGGATCAGCTGGAGGAGTATAGATTAAGATTTATTGGTCGGAAGAATGTTATTGCAGACTTGTTCTCTGAAATGCGCCATGTTCCGAATGAGGAAAAGAAGGCTTTCGGTCAGGCGGTAAATGATCTAAAGACTCTGGCGAAGGATAAGTTTCAGGAACTCATTGATGGTTTGAGTAGTAAATCATCAATTTCCGAAAAGCACTCTGATCTTACACTTCCACCTGTTTCTGGGGAGTTTGGATCTATTCACCCATTAACTGCTACGCGAAATAGATTTATTCAAATTTTCGAACGAATTGGATTTAATGTGTCAAGCG
>JABXIP010000069.1 GCA_013373005.1 Cytophagia bacterium
CTCGGTTAAAGAATGGGCCGATTTTACAGCGCTATCAAAGGTCTCTTGTAAGCTCATCAGATATTTAAAAATTAATTTCTGCGAAACTAAAAAACATTTTCATAAACATTGTTGAAAACGAGGAGATGAGATAGAATACATAAGCGACAATGCTGGATAATCGGGACTAGGAGAGAGTTTTTTGAACGTCCATGTATGAGGCGTGTGCTCTCACTTAGTGGACAGCACTAAAATAGTGAAGTCTGCCGGTGCTTCCAAAGTGTCCAAGCGGCAGTGCGTTTAGAAGATAAAAACTCCTGCGAACTGAACTTAGCAGAAAGCAGATAAGTTTCCTCAGCGGCAGACTCACGGGCAAGCCCTGATGGAGTATATAGAAAGCAAGCAAGCACATGCCTTTCATACATATTGTTAGGTGCTTTTTGTTATTTTAAAAGATGGCCCTTGACCAAACTTAAGATTTGTGATTTGTGATTGAATTTGAGTTGTGAAATCAGAGAATTTATCGGTTACGAATTTGTGAAGCTGAAGGTATTCGTCATAGGTATTATCTCTTAGAATAAAATTGAGTGAGCTGCTTAGGTGAAGGTTATTTCGGTAGGAGTTGATCCTTTTAAGTAAATCTAAGTGTTCATCCTTGTACTTACATGCTTTAATGTACGCTTCCTCCTTTAGAGTTGTGCTATAATTAATAGTTTGATGAAGCAGACCCTTTTTAACCCTTTGGAGGGATTCATCTTGGGTCTTAATTTTGCCGCTTATTATCCAATCATCTGGCAATTCATCGATAAACACAGGTTCAACCCTTTGCTTTTTGGCCAATTCTGGATAAATATCTTTGTTTATGTTATGAACCAGATATCCTTGAACAAGCAGCATGCTTTTGCCAAAGTTCTCAAAACACATTGAAATTTTGACTGAGTCAATAAGGCTGTTGAAAACAAATCCCTCAATTTGCTCTTGTTTCGGTGGATTATTCGGGCTGGATGTAACGCAAAGTGTTTCTAAATTGCTCAGGTTCTGAATTATGAACGAATCGTTGAACTGATGTTTGCCAAATTCCAATAAGTTCAAACTGCAAGTGACTTGAAATTCAGCACAGTGATAGATGCATTGTGGATTTAGTTTATATGATTCAAGAAATGGAACTTCCTTCATTTGCTATTCGGTAATTGCACCTAACGACCAGCTAAAATCCGTAGGCTGGACATCTGTAAATATCGGTAAAGTATCTTATCACACCAACCTTGGCAAACTGCTAAGAAAGGCCATGCGCCATCATCGTCTGTTAGCTGCTCGTCATTTAGTTCAACTGATATCCTTCCACTATTTCATCAAAAATCCTTCTGGATTCTACAGTTTTAAAGAATGATTCTAGAAAAAGGTCATCAATAATAATTGGGTCTTGACCGGTCATCATACTTCTTCGAAATATCACTTCTGACTCAATTTTGTGATCTGTATCTATGTGACTACAAATGTCTTCCGATCGTTGAATTAGTTCATCATTAGAGTTTCTATACAACCTGATTCCATTCTTTGGAAGGACACAATTTTTAAAGATATTTTTCCCATAAATGTTTAGGTGATCAAACGTTAATTGTGAGAAGTCACACTCAATAAACTCAGTTTCCCAACCTTTGAATTTAGAGCTTTTGTCATATAAAATGTGATTTTTCATTGAGCCTGAAAATTCACATTTATGAAAGTTCGTCCCATGAAAAAGGTCTATGCCAACAAATTGACAGTTCTCAAATCGACATTTTGAGAACTTAGATGGAGACCCAAGAGAGCTATATTTTCCAAAAAATTTGCAGTTGACAAAATTAGACTCAATATATTCTGTTTTCTGCCCTAGCAAACAATTTTTGAAATGAATATTTTTAAATTCTACATTGATAATTTTTCCTTTGGATATTGAAAGTTCTTCAAATAGAATGTCTGAATATTCCTTCCCTTTAATCTTTCCCTTCCATTCAATATTTGTTTTCTTGACTCTTTTCATCATGCAAAATGGCAGCTAACGTTATATATCAGTCATAAATGTGACTGATATAAATATATAATGAAATATTTATGGCTGATAGCCATAAAATAACAGGGCTATCAGCCACAGTTTAATTTCTCCGAAATCCACATATAGACAAAAGATGTTGTGTGTTTTTCTGATTTTGAAGAAAGAAATTTATGCCAAGATTGGCAACGTCTTTATTGATGGAGAGGGATAAAAGCAAAACAGCCCACGGTTTCGACCGCGGGCTGTTTTGTTGTTAGGTCAGCATAGAGTTACTTCCTAAACTGCTTCGAAACCACCAAATCTTTGGTGCCGCGAGTCCAGCTATAGAAACCTTCACCTGATTTTACACCCAGGTAACCGGCAGTTACCATATTCACTAGTAGCGGGCAAGGAGCGTATTTAGGATTGCCAAAGCCTTCATAGAGTACGTTCATAATGGAAAGGCAAACATCCAAACCAATAAAGTCGGCCAGTTGCAATGGTCCCATTGGGTGAGCCATACCCAGCTTCATTACAGTGTCAATTTCTTCCACACCGGCAACGCCCTCAAACAAGGAAATAATGGCCTCGTTGATCATTGGCATCAGAATACGGTTAGAGATAAAGCCAGGATAGTCATTAACCTCAACAGGCACTTTGCTCAATTTCTTGGAGGTTTCCATAATGGTGTTGGTTACCTCGTCTGAAGTGGCATAACCTCTGATCACTTCGACCAATTGCATAATCGGCACCGGATTCATAAAGTGCATGCCTATCACTTTGTCTGCACGCTTGGTTACCGAACCAATTTTGGTGATCGGAATAGAAGAGGTGTTAGAAGAGAGAATACATTCCGGCTTGGTGAATGCATCCAGGTCTTTGAATATTTTCAGTTTAATGTCTACGTTTTCGGTAGCAGCTTCCACCACAAGGTCGGCTTGAGCCACGCCAGACTTCATATCGGTGTAAGTGCTGATGTTGGCCAGGGTAGCATTTTTAGCAGCTTCATCAATCTTTTCTTTGGCCACCATTCTGTCCAAATTCTTCTCAATGGTTTTTAGAGCTTTGTCCAGCGCATCTTGAGAAATATCTACCAAATTCACTTTAAATCCACTTTGAGCGAAAACATGGGCAATGCCGTTACCCATTGTGCCTGAGCCGATTACTGAAATATTCTCCATTTTCTATGTTTTAGGTTAGTTTACGTTTGCACAAATATAACCGCATCATCTACTTTTA
>JABXIP010000315.1 GCA_013373005.1 Cytophagia bacterium
AGCTGGGTGCCGGGTTGAGGGTGGAGCGTGAATTCTTTGTCGCTTGAGAAAATCATGAGTCCGATCTGTTGTCCTGCAGGGATAATCTGATCATCAGGTTGTAGGTCGAATGAAACAGTGTAGAATTTACCAGGCTCTAACGGCTCACTTTTACTGATAGACTTATAGTTCTGCGGATCTGCCCAACCTCTTGTAATGATGTTATTGTAGATTGGAGTGCGATCAGTTGTATCCCAAGGCAATGAAACCAACCAAACCGAGAGGTTAGCCGCTGGTTTGCTACTCGATAGTTTTATGGTCACCTTAGCTACACCGGACAAATGCAATGGCTCAGTTAAGGTTGGAGTTAAGTAAAGTAATCTGTTTTCCGAGTTCTTAGCCTGAGCAAGCTCAGCTCCAGATAAATTCACATTATCGGTAAGCGTTTCAGTAGCCTTCGTTTTTGCTTTAGAGCCGGAAAGAACCCCCGCAGCATTTCCACCTGTTTGAAGATAGAAAGTAACGTCTTTGGCTTCAGGGTTCGGATAATCAGCATAGGCTGTTGGTTCTTGTGGGCTATCACCTTCTCTTACAATTTGCGCTTTCGGATCGTTTTCGACACCATTGTCAATGCCATGAAGGTACTTGGTAAACCATCTGTTCATCATGCTCATTGGTGGAGGCCCACCATGTCCTGCCTGATGATAGAATATCTGAACAGGCAGTCCTTTTTTCTTAGCTGCCATGGCAATGCGATAGCTATGCTCCGGCATTACGTTCCAGTCGTTAAAGCCATGCGACATTAAGAGAGCAGCTTTCATTGGCTTCATATCATTCAGGTAGTCACGACCTGCCCAGAAGTCATTATAATCGCCCGTGATTCTGTCCAAGTTATTGGCCATTTCTGTGTCACGGATTTTCTCGTTGCTGTAAGCTCTTTTAGACTCATCACCACTATGAATGAAGTCATAGAGTACATCAATGTCTTCGCCCAGATAGCCTCCGGGGCTTCTCACCAATCCGTTAGATCTGTAGTAGTGATAGTAGGATGTGTTTGGTGCGATTGGAATAATGGCCTTAAGTCCGTCAACTCCGGTTGTGGCCGCAGCTAGTGGTAGCGTTCCATTATACGAAGTTCCGGTCATGCCCACTTTTCCGGTAGACCAGAAAGCTTCTACTTTCTCATTTCCTTCTCTGGTTTTATAGCCATTGTCTTTTCCCGATAACCATTCAATTACGGCTTTGGGTGCCATTGACTCATTGTCGCCACCAACGGTTGGCGAGCCGTCAGATAAGCCCGTTCCCGGAGAAGAAGAGTGCACCACAATGTAGCCTCTTGGTACCCAGGTTCTGATTTGCGAGTTGGAGATGATGGGTCTTTCCCCTCTTCTCTGTACTTCCACATGACTTCTTGCAGGAGGAGTAGCACCTAATTCATGTTCTACATTCCAGAAAAGTTCTCTGGCCAATCCGGCAGTTCCAGCATAATAAGGGCTGCTTTCATAAACTACAGGAAGCTTTAGGCCTTCAGTTTCTGTTTGCTTGGGACGCGTAACATCCACATGCATTCTATCCAGTTTGCCATCTCCGTCTGTATCGAATTCTGTTTCCACCCAAAGGTCTTCACGAATCCATTCTTCTGGATTATTGAATGTCTCAACTATTTGGGCTTCGCCATCTTTGAAAACGGGTTTGGCGTTTTGGGCGAGTAGAGATATACTGAGAAATGAAAGGAGAAGGAACGAATAAAGATGTCTTTTCATGGAATCTAGTTTAAGGATACTGTTAAGATAGGAAAATATGACTTCCGTATGGTCTCTATTTATCTAAGAGGCTTACTTCTTAAACATAAAATATACCGCCAGCACAAGAAGCACAAAGGCAATGATATGATTGGTACGGAAGGTTTCTGTTTTGAAGACAATCAAAGTAAATGCAGCAAACACAACCAGGGTGATTACTTCCTGAATCACTTTCAGTTCTAGTAAAGAGAAGGGGCCTCCATTTCCCTTAAAGCCCATTTTATTGGCAGGAACCTGGAATACATATTCAAACAAGGCTATTCCCCAACTAATCAGTATGATTGAAATAAGTCCCAATTTGCTGAACCACTTCCATTCAGCGAATTTGAGATGGCCATACCAAGCGAGTGTCATAAAGGCGTTGGATATAACCAGAAGTACAATGGTGAGAAAACCTTTCATATCGAATCGGATAAACTGGCGAAATGTAAGGAGGAATTAAGTTACTTTTTCATTGTTAATGTAACATAAACCCGTCCGTTTAAAGGCGTCATGGTAGTTCGGGTGTATTCATCCTCTAAAAATATCTTTTGGAGTTCATAGAAGTAATCCGCTCCTAAGGTATGTAACTTGTATAAAGGAATGTTCTCAATTATACCAAAGGAAATATCGGCACCTCCCTCACAGGAAGTATCAACATGGTGAGTTTTGGAAATAAAATTCAGCTCAAAATCAAACTCACCTTTTTCTGTATAAAACTGCCATTTGCCAGTCTTATATGGATAAAAGGTGTAAAATGGAACTATTCCACATTCAATATATTGAGCTATTTTATACTCACCTTTGGATTTGATATTTCCATTATCATAGAAGTAGGTCCACTGACCAGACATTATTTCACTTAGATTATTTTCGTTATCAACCGCAAATCGTCCTTGTGCAATCTTGGAGTCATGATCGTTGAATAGAGTTAATAGAGAATCTCTTTTAGGCTTGCCATTGATCAGTTTTCCAAACTTATTTTCACTATCAATATGAACACTTGTAATCGCACTTTTTTGAGCACATGCTTGCAAAGCAATTAGTAATAAAACACTAATAAGAGCAATGTTCTTCATTTTCATTACTAAGGTAACAACCAAACAGTATCCTAACACTAGTAGAACATTCTCCCAACTAGCAAACTCCGGATACCAGCTTTCCCAAGCTTCCCATTGCCAGGCTGGGTCTGGAATAGTCTTCCAGATAAATGTGAGTGGAAGGGAAAGCAGTCCAAGCAAAAGCAGTTTCGATTTGTTGATTTCCTGCAGCTCAAATATGATCCATGTCGCTAAAAATGGAAAACCTAGGAAGATAATTCGAGTCATATCGCCACCGGCCAGAATGCCGAAGGCCAGATAGAGGCCGCTGTACATCAGCAGCAGGTTTCGGGTATTGTCATAACGGTTGGTTTTCCTGTAGTGGTTGATGGCCAACCAAAGCGCAGGGCCAAATGCCATTGACATGGCAGCCAGCCACCTTACCAATTCATAGGGGTGAAGAATTGCTTTCTTGGCATGATAAGCCAAGGTAATCAAGGCGTTTTTACCTTCCTCAGCCGGAGGAAAACTGTAGTTGACAACCGACTGTGCTGCAACTGCCAAAACAATGGATGCAACAATCAATGGGATGTCATAAAAGCCTTCTTTGGTTTTCTTATCATGCCAAGCTCCATAAATAAAGAGCAATAC
>JABXIP010000469.1 GCA_013373005.1 Cytophagia bacterium
CACACCTTAGACCATATCACATGATGATTCATGGCACTAAGGGCCTGCATCTTCAAATGCCTGAAAAAAGAAGTCAGGACTTTGTACTGAACAAAGACTGCCTTTTTACCATGAGTGAACTCATCCGTAAAGAAACGGTGGTTGTTCGTGTAGGCTGTATGGCTGGCCCCAACTTGGCTTCAGAGCTTTCTTTGGGTCATCCCGCTGCTACGGTAATTGCCTCACCCTTTACTGAAGTAGTAGCAAAAGGCAAATCGCTACTCAGATCTGATAACTTTCAAGTATATGGAAACTCAGATTTAAGAGGAGTTGAACTCTGCGGAGTGCTGAAAAACATCATAGCCATTGCCTCTGGAATACTCTCTGGTTTAGGTCTCGGTGAAAACAGCAGAGGACTATTGGTAAGTCGTGGTCTGGTAGAAATGATTTACCTGGGCAAAGCCTTGGGGGGAGAAATTAGCTCTTTCGTTGGCTTAGCAGGAATTGGAGATCTGGTTGCCACTACCACCAGTACTAATAGCCGCAACTATACCATTGGTTATAAAATTGGAAAAGGAGCCACCTTAGAGCAGGCCCTTTCAGAAATGGAAGAAACTGCCGAAGGAGTAAACACCATAAAGATTGTTAAGCAACTGGCCGACAGTCAAGGGCTTAAACCCTTAATTACCGACACACTTCATAAAATCCTTTTTGAGGGAATGACTGCGGAGCAAGGTGTAAATTACCTGATGCGCTATCAGGGAAATATCGATATCAATTTTCTTTAGTCAATGCTTCCATCGCATTGAGTCTTTGCAATAATGGCGGATGAGAGTAATGCGCGAAAACATAAGCCGGATGTGGAGTTAGGTTACTCAATGTGGAAACCGAGAGTTTCTTCAATGCTTCCATCAGCGGCTTTCCTGCATATGTACTAACAGCATAAGCATCAGCTTCAAATTCATTCTTGCGGCTCAGCGCATTCATAAATAACCCTGTAAGTCTTGAGATTGGAGTATACAGCAAGCCAAAAGCGATAAAGTTCAGGTGAATGGCCATCTCACTTCCGCCCAAAGCAACTGATAGACTTTCACTAAAAACGAAGAGTGATAACACATAAAATGTAATCGCCATCTGCAAAACACTTAGCACCAGACTAAGTACAATATGCTTCTTCTTAAAGTGTCCTACCTCATGAGCCAAAACAGCCACCAACTCTTCGTGACTATGTTTTTCAATCAGTGTATCGTAGAGAACAATTTTCTTCTTCTTTCCTATTCCCGAAAAGAAGGCATTGGCTTTGGTAGACCTTTTTGAGCCGTCAATCACGAAGATGTTATCTAATGGAAAACTCACTCCGGTAGCATAGCTCATGATTTTATCCTTCAGCTCACCTTCTTCTAAAGGCTTGAGCTTATTGAAAAGCGGAAGAATAAGAGAGGTGTAAAAAAGGTTCATAACGAGCATAAAAGTGGCGACCAATGCCAAAGCATAAAGCCAGAAATTTGCTCCCAGTTGATGAACTATCCATAACAAAGCATACCCAAGTATTCCTCCAATGATTACTGTGAGCAAATAGCCCTTGAACTTATCAATGATAAAGGTCTTCAATGTGGTTTTGTTAAACCCAAACTTCTCTTCAATTACGAAAGTAGAATAATAGGAAAATGGCGTATTCACAATATCTGACAGCACGAATAACACCCCAAAAAATGCCAATGAAAGCAGAATTGGGTTCTCTATATAACTTCGCAAAAAGCCATCGAGCCAACCAAACCCACCAAAAGAAAGCACCAGAATGGTAAGTATTGTGCTGAAAGCCGAGGTTAGAAAGCCAAATCTCGATTTCGCCTTTTGATATTTCTGAGACCGGATATATTCCTCCTCATCGTACAAGTCTTTGAGTTTATCCGGAAGAGCCGTTTTAGAATGCTTATAATTAAGGTAATCCAGCAATTGATCTATGGCATAATCAACCAAGACAATTCCTAGAATGAGGTAAAGCCATTCAGTGGGATTCATAAGGTATTTATTAATTCTTAGGACAAGGGAGTCTCCACCTGTCTCTTGGAACCCTAACAGGTTTATTGAAGTCGAGGAAGTAGGTCATTGAGAACTCATGGGCACCACCAGCTTCAATACCTAATTCAGATACCGTATAATCGAAGCTATAGCCTATGTTGAAATTATTGGTAGTCACCCCAGCTGAGAAGATAATTGCCTCATTATTAGGGAAATTATTGAGCTGCTTAAATGGAACACCGCGATAGTGAACACCTAAGTTGATTGGTTCTAAATGCACAAAAGCGCCAATATCTAGCTGAGAGAACTGGCCTTGCGTTTTATATTGAAAAACAGGCGTAATACTTCGCTCAGCATAGGTATAGGTAAGGTCTTTTCTTAACGGACCATGTCCTATATTCAATTTTATTCCACCATGAATTGTCAAACGCTGTGGCAGTGGGCTACTTCCATCAATGAGTGACTGATTAGGTTCAGTAAGATGCTGAACTGCTGCTCCTAAAAAGAGCGTTCGGGAATAAAGTACACCACCCACACTCAAGTCTCCAAAGCTGATAGAAAGGTCTTGGTTAGCAATTGACGGATCGGTAATAGTCCTATCAATTGCACCTGAAATTGGATCGATCTGGTTAGCAAACACTAAATCCTGAAAACCTGCATTCCTGTTGATATAATTGAATTGTACCCCCGGCCTGAACACCAGATTATCATTAATCTTCAGCTGATATGCGTAGCTTCCGCCAATACTAGTCGACTTCAAACCAGCTGCTCCCTCCCTATCTGTTGTAATGATCATTCCAATACCACTATTGGCTTTATACATAAAATGATCCATGTAAAAAGAGAAGGTCTTGAAGGAAGATTGAAGGTTAGGCCACTGATTTCTATAATTGACACCCAATCTGGTATAGCCCGATGCTCCGGTAAAAGCAGGGTTAATGTACAATGGCGCAGCATAGAACTGTGAAAACTGAGGATCTTGAGCCTTCAGTTCTGCCATGGGCAGCATGGAAACAATCACTAAAACAACTATGCTAATTCTGCGCATCTAGACTTTTAACAATTAAACGGAAAGAAACCCTGTCACTATTATATGATTGAATGAGTAATTTTTACTTTTTCTTGAGAAACACCTCGTTTCCCCCTTCAAGAATTCCGTTATCTTAGGGCATCTAACGAAGGGCTGAATATAATAAAAACCTTTAGAACTGCGTATAAGGGATAGCATTTCGGCCGTTGTATCTAAGAGAGAAATCATAAAGTGTACGCGAAGAGGTTAACTTTCTTATTAGTCACTGTACTGTTCAATACTTTCACCCTAACAGCACAGAATTACACCCAACACAATTGGTACTTTACGGGTAATGATCAAGCTTTGATCTTTGGGAAGTCTCCTGAAGCTCCTCCAATTCTACATCAGGGAAAGGTTCCACTCAACAATATTGGAGAAAAGCTGACTGCGACTGACCCTACAACAGGAGATTTACTCTTCTACTCAGATGGAGTAAACATCTATGATGGAACAAACCAAGTGATGGTCAATGGCGGTGGAATCACCTCAGACCCCACGGGAATTCAAGTACTTAGCACCAGCCCTGTTCCGGGAGTAGGCAATGAGCCGTTACAATATATGTTCTACAGAAACGCTGCCGGAAACATACTCTATGCCATTGTTAACACAGCAGCACAAGGTAATCGAGTAGATGGGCCGCCTGCAGGTGAAGTATCTCTTGGGTCAAAAAATATTCCTACCGGAATAACCAATAGAGGAGATGGAATGATCGCCATTGGTTCTCGCGATTTGACAGAATTCTGGCTTCTAACTCAAGATGCTAATACTGGAATTTTCGAACTCTACAGTATTCCTGAACCAGGTGGAACCTTCGCTCCAGTTACCAATATTTCACTAACAGCCTCTGTAGAAGCCATGCATTTGGCCTATCAGAACACCACAGGTCAAATTGCAATCATTCCTTCTAACGGAGCTAATATTCAGGTAATTCAATTCAATGAAGCCGGAATGCTAGGCCCCGAATTAATTTTCACCCAATCTATTCTGAACTCATTCATACCTGGCGAAACTTTTGGCGGATCGGCAGGCTGGTCAATTTCAGGTAACTTCCTGTATTTCAGCAGAAATGGAACTGAAGGCGGACTATATCGATTCGACATTACTGATACCAGCCCAACGGCAAGCATCGAAACAGTAGACACCTACGCTCTACAACAAAGCATGAGTTTACAACTAGCTCCTGACAGCACCATTTACCACATTACCCGCGACACTGGTGGTGGCGCAATCATGCACCTTAACCGCATCAACCAGCCAGACAGTGCTGTTGACAGAATTAATTATGAGCCCGCCTTATTTGACGATGTTAATCCTCAGTCAAGGTATTTTAGTCAATTTAGCCCTCAAAAAAATCTTCAGCCCATCATTACGATCGGAGTCAGGCAAGGCGCTTTATGCCAGAACACCCCTATTCAGTTCTATCCAATCATTGATCCTCCTACAGCCATACCGAAGTCTGCGAATTGGACTTTTCAACCCTTAGGACAGGGGTCTCAGCAGCTCGCTCCACTCGTTACATTCGACCAATCCGGATCCCTTATGGCGGATTTAACGGTACGGATCAACGGCATGCCTTTTCAAGGCTCGCTCTCCACTCAGGTTGAAGAAAATAATCTTCAGCTTTCACTTCCTGACACAACTATTTGCCCTGGCGAGGTTCTAGAACTTGATGCCGAACCTCAGTCCGGTGGTGGCGGAGGAGGAGGCGGTGGCTCCGGTGGAGGTGGATCTGGAGGAGGTTCATACGAATATTTATGGAGCACAGGAGAGACTACACAAACCATTGAAGTCTCTGAAGCAGGAGATTACTGGGTAGTGGTAACCCCTTCTGGCGGTGGTTGCCCAGTTTTTGGAACAGCGAGAGTTACCGTTTATGGAGATGAAACTCAAACTGCCAATATCTGGTACTTTGGAAACGGAGCCGGAATAGACTTCAATGAAGAAGAGGGGCTCGATCCGCCTCCCCGAAGTATAGAAACCCCACACGCCATGAATGCACCTGCGGGAACTTCTACCATCTCAGACGCCAATGGAGACGTTCTTTTCTATACTAACGGAACTACGGTATGGAATAGAGAGGATGGAGTAATGCCTAACGGAACCCAAATTGGGGGAGATAGCACGGCAGTTCAGTCCGTGATCATCATTCCTTTTGTAGATGATGAAACCATGTATTATCTCTTCACAACAGAGAAGGTTTATGGAGATAATACCTTCCTACTCAAATACTCCATAGTTGATATGAAAGCAGACAATGGCCGTGGAGATGTAGTAATGAAAGACATTGTACTCTATGCCAACAACACTGAAAGATTGGCTTCTTTTGAGGGTGGTGATGGTTATTGGTTGGTTGCGCATGAGTATGGAAATAATACTTTCAGAACCTACCCCATTTCACCGAACGGAATAGGTATCCCTATCCTATCCTCGGCAGGTGGAGTACACACTTACAACGAAGCCTCAACTGCCCAAAGTGGCATGAAATTCTCCAATGATGGTTCACGATTAGCGGTTTCAATAGTCGAAGGCAGTGAAGACTATGTGGAGATTTTCAGCTTTAATCAGGGAACTGGTGAAATCACCGAAATGGACTTTAGAATCGACCTAAACATAGGAGGAGGCCCCAATGACGAGGTCTATGATGTACACTTCTCTCCTGGAGGAAACAAGATTTATGCTACTATGAACAATCGATCGAGTGGCAGTGCAGGTGGACGAATACTGGAATATAGAATTGACAGCATGTCTACTGAAGCAACCAGACTAGCGTCACGCACCAACATTGCCAATGGTGTGCTTTCCAACGTAAACTTTGGTCAGATTCAAACCGGTCCTAATGGTGTACTTTATATTGCAGTAGAAACACCAGGCAACCCTGGTGGTTCGGCCTTTGTAAGCTCTATCAATGTCAATGAGGATACTGCTTCTGCCTCCGGTATCACAGCTCAAGCAGTAGCACTACTCGTTGGAAATTCAAGGCTTGGCTTACCGAACTTTGTGCAAAACAACGCCAATCCACAGCAAGAACCAGGAATGAGTGCCCCTGACGAGACTTGCGTAGAGCAGCGAATAGAAATGACAGGCTCCGGCACCTCTGATATAGATATCTTCAATTGGTCTATCACCAGTCAGGCGGACGACAGCATGGTATTTAGTGCCGAAGGTCAGGATACAGCCTATGTATTCCAGCCTGATCAATCAGGCTTATTCAACATATCTCTGAACATTTCCAATCGATGCGGGCTAGACACAACCTTGGTACAGCCTATAGAGGTATTTGCTACTCCAAACAGGCCATTGATACCTCAGGCCATTGCTCTTTGTGAGGGAGACAACCCTGTTCTGGATGCGCTGGGTGCAGGCAATCCCGATGATCCAACACTCACCTATGAATGGACGGACAGCCAAGGCAATGTGGTTTCTACAAACAGAACTTTTACAGTCACTCAGCAGGAAATTTATTCGGTGACCATTTCGAATCCTTTGGGCTGTAGTAACTCTGGCGAGACCTTTGTTGGGCCGCCTTTTGAAATTCAACTGCCCGATGCTGCTACCATTTGTCAGGATGGCTCTTTGACATTAGACCCTCAGGTAACAGCCGATAATTACATCTGGACCGTCACGGATGATGGCAACAATACGACTACCCTGCCTAACCAACGCAGGGCAGATGTTGACAGTAGTGTGCCGGGTGACTTCCTGTATGTGGTGTCTATTGAAGACCCGATTAATCCGGGTTGCTTTGTCAATGATTCTACAAGGGTAACCATAATTCCTTTGGCTCAAGCCACTGCACAGAATATTGTTAACCCTGCTTGTGGGGCTACTAACGGTAGTTTTGAGTTAAATATTACTACAACTGGTAGCTACACCTATACAGTAACTGGTAATTCCTCAGGACAGGTAGCTCAGAGCTCTACAAATGGCCCGAGTATCGAACTGATCTCAAACCTTGCGGCTGATACTTATTCGGTGACTATTACTGACAACAGCAGCGGTTGTGTGAATACAATCTCGGATATAAAGGTACAAAGTGACCCTCCTGATTTTGCAATTACAAGCGTTACTCCTAGTGATGCTGACTGTACTAACCCTACAGGTTCATTACTGGTAACGATTAGTGCAGATGTATTCCCGATCAACTACGTTTTAACAAATAATACAGACGCTACTACCTATAACGGAACAGTGAATTCTGCCATTGTCGCAACAACCTTCGACTTTGAGGTACTTGGCTTGACCAGTGGCGATTATACTTTGGATGTAACCTCAACTTCAGGTTGCTTGCAAAGCCAGACAGGCATTACGGTCGATCAACCGCAACCAGTCGATTTGACTACAGAACCTTTTGTAGAAGAATGTGCTGCCACAGCCCCACTCACAGCTTCGTCAACTACTGCCGGAGCCACTTTTACCTGGACCGGACCAAACGGCTTCTCACAGACTGGTGCAAATGTCAGCGCTCCTGAAAGTGGAACTTATACGGTAACTGCTTCAGCTCCTGGATCATGTGACGTATCTCAAGATGTGGTTGTAGAATTGACCATTCAACCTATAGTGCAAATTACTCAGGTTGGAGATGTTTGTGATGGGCAAATAACTCTTGAGGCCGAAGTGACCAATCCTCAACCCGGCTCTACTTATACTTACAATTGGTCTACAGGCGCAACCACGAGAACCATTACAGTTGACCAAAGCGGAAACTATACTGTAACGGCAAGACATTCTAACAATTTAAATTGTGGTGGAGATGCGAATGTAACCATCAATATCCCTGTAGAATTGGAGGCTTCCTTATCTTCCAGCCCTGCTTGTGATGATGGCTCACCAGTTACCTTAATAGTAAATGTCACCTCAGGCAACCCGAATAGCTTCACCTGGACTTTAGATGGACAGGCTATTACCCAGTCTGGCTCAACCATCAGTGTTATGGATGAAGGAACGTATACCGTTACTATATCCGATGGAAGTTGCTCGATTGAAAGAAGCCTGAATGTGAACAGACAAACAATTCCTGAAGGCCTATTACCAGATACTGAATACTATTGCCCAACCAGTAACACCAACCCTACCTTATTGGCGGGCAGAGGATTTGACACTTATGAATGGACATTAGACGGACAGCCTTATCCGCAGGGTGGAAGAACTCTGGATGTTCAAGCTGCCGGAGTTTATGTAGTGACCATGACCACTTCGCTTGGCTGCGTAAGAACTGACACCGTAACCATCATAGAGAGCTGTGATCCGGAAGTAATTGCACCAAACGCTTTTGCGCCAAGCAGTCCAGCGCCTAACAACACTTTCAATGTATTCCCTAATGACTTCGTAGATAACTTTGAAATCTTCATCTATACCCGATGGGGAGAACTGATCTATCAGAGTGACACCACTGAATTTAAGTGGGATGGTACGTTTAATGGAGAATTGGTTCCTCTAGGAACCTACCCATATGTAATTCGCTTTACTTCCAGATTTGAGCCAGAAAAAGGAGTATATGAGCAAATAGGTTCGGTGACCGTAATCAGATAGAACAAAGCATCATTAGCACAGTCTCTCGTCATTCTGAATTTATTTCAGAATCCATATCAATTATTTGAAAACCTGAAACCAAGTCAGTGGAAATAAAAAAGGATGCCATCCCTTAATGAGATGGCATCCTTATATATTAAACCAAAATTCTTCTTTAGTCTTCCAGAGCAGCTACACCCGGAAGCACTTTGCCCTCCATATATTCGAGCAAGGCACCACCACCGGTAGACACGTAAGAAACATCATCGCCATAGCCTAGTGTATTCACAGCTGCAGCTGAGTCACCCCCACCAATTAGTGAGAAAGCTCCTCCTTCAGTAGCCTCTACAATAGCCTCCGCTACTGACTTGGTTCCGGCAGAGAATTTCTCCATTTCGAATACTCCCATCGGCCCATTCCAAAGTATGGTTTTAGATTCCTTGATAGACTGACTAAATACTTCTGCTGCTTCAGGCCCTATATCCAAGCCCATCCATCCATCAGGAATAGAAGTGTTCATACAAATCTGAGTATTGGCATCATTGCTAAAAGCATCTGCTATCACTGAATCAATTGGCAACATCAGGTTCACCCCCAGTTCTTTCGCCTTCTTGATCAGCTCACTAGCCAAATCCAGTTTATCAGCTTCCAACAAAGAGTTTCCAATGTTTCCTCCCATGGCTTTGAAGAAGGTATAGGCCATGCCTCCACCAATTACCAGATTATCTACTTTTTCAAGTAGCCTTTCAATGATTAAGATTTTGTCTGAAATCTTTGCACCTCCCATTATGGCGGTGTAAGGTTTTTGAGCATTGTCCAATACTTTCTGAGCGTTATCTAGCTCAGCCTGCATTACATATCCACATCCCTTCTCTTCAAAGAATTGCGCAATGATGGAAGTAGACGCATGCGCTCTGTGAGCTGTTCCAAATGCATCGTTGATATAAATATCTCCATGAGCTGACAGTTTCTTAGCAAAGTCTACATCACCGGCTGTTTCTTCATCATAGAATCTCAGGTTCTCCAGAAGCAGAACTTGTCCGGGTTGAAGAGAAGATGATAGTGCTTCTGCATCGGCTCCAATACAATCAGCAGCAAACTTCACTTGCTGATCGAAGACCTGTGATAAATGGAATACCAAGTGCTTCAAAGAATATTTGTCTTCAGGCCCTCCTTTTGGTCGGCCTAAGTGAGACATAAGCACCACTGCTCCTCCTTCATCCAATATCTTTTGAACGGTAGGCACAGCAGCTTTAATTCTGGTGTCGTCAGTAATGTTGAATTCGCCATCGAGTGGCACGTTGAAGTCCACACGAATAAGCACTTTCTTTCCAGAAAAGTTAAAGTCGTTGATTGTTTTCATAGGTCATTTTTTGTGAGCAGTCGCTCTTTTTAATCGATCATTGATGGCGCGCCCAAGTCCCTCATTGGGCACAAATTCAGTGAGTATTGTTTTAATATTCGGATTTTGATCCAAGAATCTCAAGGCTGAAAAGAGATTTCTAGCCGCCTCATCTAAATCACCTGATTTTGAGAGAATTAATTGATTCTGAAGAGGGATATTTTCCAAGGTTTTGTTGAATACTATGGTACCAATTTCTGAAAAATCAGATTGCTTACTCCAATCGAAATCATTAATCAATTCAATCGATTTACCTGGCGCATAATGGCTCTTGAGCATACCCGGAGCCGCGGGTCTTGAGCTTGAATGTTGATTTACCTCAACCGGGCCAATAACAGCCTCAATTTTCTCCACGGCCAGCCCACCAAGCCTTAGCACTCTTGGCTCTTCATTCAAAAAACTAACAATTGTTGACTCTACTCCAACCCTACAGGTACCTCCATCTAAAATGTAACTTACCTGATCTCCCAGTTGTGCCTCCACATGTTGCGCTTCTGTAGGGCTCACATAACCAAAGGGATTGGCACTTGGAGCTGCCAATGGAAATTCCAGCTGAGCTAAGAGTTCAAGAGTAAGCGGGTGAGAAGGAATTCTCACAGCAACAGAGTCCAGACCAGAGGTAACTAAATCAGGAACAACTGCCTTCTTCTTTAGAAGGATAGTTAAAGGCCCAGGCCAAAATGTTTCAACCAGCTTTTTGGCTTTGGCTGGAATTTCTTCAACCACTTTTTCGACCTTTTCTATGCTATTGGTATGAACAATCAGCGGGTCAAATGAAGGTCTGTTTTTAGCCTTAAAGATCTTGGCAACTGCCTCTTCATTCAGCGCGTTAGCTGCTAAACCGTAAACGGTTTCTGTAGGAATAGCTACCAACTCACCTGCAACGAGGTGTTCCTTGGCCTTGGCAATATCTATTCCGATGGTTGCCACTATTGCATACAGTTTTGTGCTACCGCTTCAGAAGCCCCTTCAAAGCTTAAGCTTTCTGCTTGCGAAAGATACTGACAGCCTGTAGTTCTATTATCCAAAGCTAATTCAGCCAGACCTAACCAGTAATAAGCTTCACCATATTCAGGGTTCATTTCTATCGCTTTCTTCAAATCGTAGATAGCATCATCAGAATTATCGATTCTCAATTCTGCCTTTCCTTTATTCAAGTAAAGCAAGGCATTCTGAGGGTCAAGCCTAAGGGCGAATTCAAAGTCGAAAAGGGCTCTATCGAACTCATCGTATTTGAAAAGAATGGCTCCTCGATTGATATAAGCATCCACCACATCCGGTTTCAGGTCAATCACATAATCGTAGTCCATCATCGCCTCATTGTCTCTTCCCAATAACCTATAAGCATTTCCTCGGTTAAAAAAAGCCTGATATTGAGTAGTGTCAATGTTTATTGCCTTTGCAAAGACATCGAGCGACTCGTCTAACTGACCTAGTCTTAATAAGGCCACACCCTTTGCATTGAGTGCAGTGTAATTCTGAGGGTCTTTTTCAATCGCCTGATTCAAGACTTTTACAGCTTCAGCGTATTGATTGGCTGCCATCAGGTCTCTGCCCGACTCTACCAACTCCTCAACTGAAGGTGAACAAGAAAATAGTATTAGGAATAATGAAAGGCCTAGAACTGACCTCAAAGTAGATTTGATCATGTCTCTGAATTAGGCCGTAAAGATAGTGGTAGAATGACAGTTGCGAAAACTTAATTGCGTTGAAGGATGACCCTACGAGATTCCTCCCCTCCTTCATGCGTAATTCGGATGATATAGACACCACTAGCCACCGGTTGTTCCTGACCGTTGGTTCCATTCCAGAAGAAGTCATTTTCTCCCTGGAAAGCCAAACTGCTGGTAATTCTCTTCACTTCATTACCCTGGCTATCATAGATGCGCATGAAAACAAATTGGGTCTTTGGAGAATTGATCTTGATCAAGACATCCTCAGTAAATGGGTTTGGATAAACAGATTGTACTTCCAACACATTGGTTTCTACCAGATTATCATTCTTCACCACATTATTGATCTGCGAGGTGTAAATACCTCCACCATGAGTAGCTACTGCAATTTTGCCATCTGATTGTCTGTAGTCTATCATATTGACGATGGTATTTCCAATTCCATTAGGCGATTCTGCCTCCCAAATTGGCGATGTAGGTGGCTCAATCAAAGTAGTAGAAAACAGGCCAACGCTGGTACCGGCATAATACTCATAATCTCCTGTAGTCTTCGGTACAATAGAAACCCAGCGAACTGAGGGACCTGCTCCGGTGCCATTTGGATTACCTTCAAGGCTTCCTGCAGCAGGGCTCCAGTTTTGGCCACCATCGATACTTCTGAAAATACTATGAACGTTGTAGTTCGAAAAAGCTATCATGATGTGATCTGCATCAGTAGGGTCTACAGCAATACTTTTGATATATGCTTCTGATGAGAACAATGGACTTGTAATATCAGTGACGGTATAGAGATCGCTATGGGCATTATCTACCCTGTACATCCTTCCGTTTGACGTGCCATAGTACAACACATTTCTTGGCTCGGTTGAAACCTGCAGTGCCGTAATTGTCCCCTCATTTATCTTCGTATCCAACATTTTCTTCCAATTGACGCTAGTCGGACTTTGAGAGCCTGATGGTATCTGGGAAAGGTTCTGATTTCGCCATATAAAATCTCCACCTGCCAGATACATGCGGTTTCCATAATTCGGATCGAGAATGAATGGGTTAATAAAAAGATAGCCTTGAGCGGGGTTATTACCTCCACCAATTGGATCTACTCTAGCAAAAGAGGTGAGTTGAGCTTCACTATTTAATGTTAGCCTATAGATTCTTGAGTTCTGAAAAGACATATAGTAGTAGATGCCAAAAGAGGTTGAAGCTGTGAAGCCTCCGTCTCCACCAATCACCCGAGCACTATTGGTTAGTTCTCCAACAGGATCATTTAGGGTTAGGATAGAGCCATTGTCCTGCGTGCCTCCAATTACAAAGTCTTCTTGAGGATATCTACTAATGGAGGCAGTATAAAACTGAGTAGTTACATAGCCCTTATTCAATGGTGTGTAGGCCACTTCCTCCGCCAGGTTATTATCCGTCACAAAGATTCCTCCGTCATTGGCAGAAATCATTCGATTTGGATTGCTTGGAACAAACGCCAAAGCATGTTGATC
>JABXIP010000155.1 GCA_013373005.1 Cytophagia bacterium
CCATTGGCTAATTTTTCAATATAAATCTGCGGTGGGACCACTACTAGCATTCCAAATAGTAGGGGGATTCCCAAGCGTATATTTCTTTCCTTAATAAACTGCCAGGCAGATCGGTAGGAGAGCGCAAAGGCCGTTCCCATTCCTGAAATCACAAATAGAATTGGTAATCGCCATTGGTTCAGAAAGAGCATGGGCCAGCGAAGCTCTGGATAAATTTCGTTGTTCTTAATGTGCCAGCCCCAAGGGACGAAAAACATACCCCCGTGATAGAAAATAAGGAGTGCAAAAACGATGACCCTAAGCCAGTCTAAATCGTATCTTCTGATTTTGTTCATTAAATTTTGAGTTGATAACGATGCCAACCTAAAGCGTTTTTGAACACTAAATGTGACTATGTGATGGCTGTCAAGGCCTTGTGACGAACAACAAGCTTAAGTGATAATGGACAAGGCCTTGTGACGGCTGGCAAACCTATCAATCAAAACTGCTTCTTACAGTGCTGAGGTTCGATCTTGAAACTGGCACCTGAAAACCTAACTGATCGAGTGTCAGTAAATAGCCCTGAGCATTGCCTTCAGCTTTGGCGATATGATTCTTATTGACTAAATAAGCTCTGTGTGTTTTAATGATATAAGTTAGATCACTCAATTGTTCGTATGCACTGTTCAGGCTTAGTCTTACAATTCTGCGATCAACCTCATTACCTTGTTTGAGGTGAAATTCAACGTAGTTTCCATCTGCTTTTACACAAAGTAATTGGTGCGGGTTGAACTCAAAATCGTCTGCAGTTACTTGCGATTGAATTTTGATATTTGTCTGATCAGCATCAGGGAGGGTCTTATGAGCTGTATGAAGTTTGCCGGCATCTCGTCTGTTTCGGAAATCGAGCCATCTGAAGTTTATGGTGGTTATAATAAACAGGATAAGGCTACCAACCAGAAATGTATGCAAGATTTCCTCCCAAAAGTAGTTCCAACTGGCGTTGTTAGGATTGTCATAAATAACAGGTCTCCAGAAGTAATTGGCTATCCCGATTATAAGCATGCAGATTGCCAAAAAGGTAAATTCCTTGCCTAACTTCCATTTATCCTGATTTACAATCTTTGAAGCCATTAAAGAACAGAAGCCATAGATGACAGAAGCTCCTCCGGCATGGGCAAGCACAATTCCCCAATAAGGCAATTTGTGTTCGCTGCGAACCACATTGAAGGGTTCAAAGAAATAATCGAAGAAGAAACCTAAAGCTATTATCAAAATGCAGTTCACCAAGAGTTCTCTGCCTACATGAAAAAAGGGATATGGTGCTTTTAGGAATTGGCTCATTAATACATTGGGAATTCAGGTGGTCTAAATTAACGATGATTGGGTTAGGTTCAACCGAGGAGCAATGATTTGCAAAAAATGTAAAGAGCGCAGAGTAGAAACTCTGCGCTCTTTATGGTGAAATATCTAATGACTTCCGAACCTATAAATCTTTATGCCTTAATAGGTGAGTTCCATTTTAGCCACCAATGGTCTGTGATCTGAAACCAGTGGCTCATCCAAAAGATCAATGAATTTCACTTTTAACTCAGCACTCTCTGTATCGCGAAAGATCACATGGTCTATCTCAACTTTTTTGTTGCCCTGAAAGCTTAGGTGGTCAGAGCCTTTGTCGGCAAATTGAAATCCCGCCTCATAGAATAATTTCATGGTTGGAGATTCAGGTTCGCAATTAAAGTCACCAGTAATGATGGTGGGTAAATCAAATTGATCTAAATATTTGATCAGTGCTGTGGCTTGAGCACTACGGCTTTCTTGCCCTTCCAGACCTGCAATCCAATCGAAATGCACATTGGCAAAAAGAATATAAGTGCCTTTGACCATCTCTATCTCTTGTACTATAGATATTCTGGGTTCATGAATTCCATCGGGTAATGAGAGAAACTTAGTGGATTTTATAGTCTTTTCAGAAAGCGTGGCCATACCATAAGCTCCACCCTGGAAGGGCATAAACTGACCGAAAGAACCCGTCATTCCGAGTGCATTTGCGAAGAATGCAGTCTGATCTACACTATCTGATCTTTGTGCCAAATGATCTATCTCTTGCAAGGCAACTAGGTCAGGTGTTTGAGATTTGATTACCTCCATTGCACGAGAGAGGTCTAATTCCCCATCATTGCCTACGCCATGCTTGATGTTATAGGACATTATAGTGAACTCTGTCGTTTGTAATCCTGAGCAAGAGTTGATGATAAGGAAAGCCAGTATTAGTGTTATGTATAATAATACTGGCTTTTTATTGATTGATATTTGATTACTTATTTCCACTTGTCTTCTCAATCTCAATGGTTCTATTCTTTCTTTCCAGTGCCTTGTTAAACTTCGGAATATCTTCATTGATGATCTGGTCGAATTGCTCAACCACTGTCTGCAATCTTTCATTTAGCACCTCATAAACCTCTCCTTGCTGGTTGGTAGGGCGGAAGTCAATACCGCTGCCGTTAATGTCACTGGCTAAGGCACTCAATCGGCCATAAAGCTTGATAGGGTTTCTAAAGGCATCTTCCCGTGCTCCTGTCAGGTGAATGTCATAGAGCTTGCCTGCAATGTCTTCGGCAATGCCCAAGAGGCGCAAGGCTTCTTTTTGTGTTTTCTTATCACTTTCCTCATTAATGATGTCTTCTAGCTCACTGCGCAACACTTCCACTGCATTAATATTACTTACAGCCACATTAATTGCATCCCTTAATTGCAAAGCGAAATACACCTGAGCTTCAATATCTTCCTGAGTACCTTCTGAAAGTGGATCTTTCAATACAGTGAGTGATTTGGTATGTCTTTCCAATTCATTCCCATCGGCATCTGCCAGTACCAATTCCACAGTATAACTGCCAGGTGCTACGCGAGGGCCGTATTGTCCTGCCATCAGATCCAGATCCCACTGCACGAGAGGTCTCCAGCCTTCACCATTCAATTGAACCCATGGTCTGCCCGGGGGTTGGGTGAGGAGTTTTGCTCTAACAATAGGCTCATACCTCAAATCCCAGGTCAATCGGTTAACGCCTTTATTACTTCGTGTATTGAGCGTTCTGATCAACTCACCATTTTTATCTTTTATTTCTAAAGTCACATTGCCTTTAGGCTTCTCTGGTAGGTAGTAGTTGATGATGGCTCCATTAGGTGGATTCTGACCCGAATTGAAGCTTCCTCCATCTGTTTTGATACTTTCCTTAGTATTGAAACGATAAGTGTCATGTAGGTCGAATAGCTCAACTGAAGAATCGACTTTGTCAAGGTTTCTGACTGCTTCGAGGTTATCCAGAATGTAGTAGCCGCGGCCATAAGTACCCACCACCATATCGTCAAACCTTTCCTGAATCTCAATCCAGTATACAGGAGCAGGAGGTAGGTTCAATCTGAGACGGTCCCAATTGGCACCATCATCATAGCTTACGTAGATTCCCTTATCAATTCCCGCATAGAGTAAACCCTGACGTTTTGGATCTTCTTTTACAGCGTGTACAAAGCTTGATTCTGAAGATGGAATCCCGTTAGAGATCTTCTTCCAGTTTTGGCCATAGTCTGTGGTTTTATAGATATACGGATCAAAATCACCCATTTGGTGCAAATCGACAGAGATGTAGGCTGTACCTTTTTGATACCTTGATATTTCTATGTTGGCAACAGTTCCCCATTTCGGAAGGCCAGTAATATTGGGTGTAACGTTTGTCCAGTTGTCACCGCCATCGCGTGTTACTTGAACCTGACCATCATTCGTGCCCACCCAAATCAAACCTGGTTCTGAAGGCGATTCCTCAATAGCGAAGAGTGTGGCGCCATCAAAGGTCATGAGGTTGTCAATGGCAACGCCTCCAGAGCTTTGCTGATGGTCTTTCAAATTGAGTGTTAGGTCAGGGCTGATGATTTGCCAGCTTTGGCCACCATCATCTGATTGGTGTACATATTGGCTGCCCACATAAACTCTGCTTTTGGTGTGAGGTGAAAAGCTGAGCGGGAAATTCCAATGCCAACGATACTTCATATCTGCCGGAGCTACACCATAACCTGCTTCAGGCCAAACGCGGACTTCTCTGGAGTGTCCTGTTCTCAGGTCATGTCTTTCCAAACCTCCATCGTAGCAACCTGACCAGATGATGTTGTTGTCATTAGGGTCTGGCTGAGCAAAACCACTCTCACAGCCTCCAACGCCCTTCCAAAGCCCAAGAGGTATGTAGCCTTGCAAGGAATTACTTGGTCCCATATAAGACCAGCCATCCTGACGATTACCGAACACATTGTAAGGAATCTGATCATCGACAGCCACATGATACATCTGTGCAATAGGCAGTACAATGCGTTGGAATGAACGGCCATGATTCAGTGTCATACTTACCCCACCATCGTGAGCCACCATCATTCGATCGGGGTTGGTAGGGTCAATCCACATATCGTGGTTGTCTCCACCGCCACTAGGCGGTCTTCTTTGTCTTGTTTTTCCACCATCGAGCGACTGAACGAAGCGAACGCTTAAGGAATAGATTTCATCTGGGTTTCCTGTTCCAACTGCTATACGGGTATAGTAGGGAGCTCTTTCATTCCAGTCGTGATCACGGCTTTGTAGTGTCCAGGTTTCCCCCTTATCATCACTTCTCCATAGCTCCGGGCTTTCTGCTTCAAAAAGGGCATAAACCACATTTGGGTTGCTATGGGCCACGGCCACGGCAGTTTTACCTACAGGTCTGTTTTCGCCACCAGGCAAACCTTTAGTATTCAATGGTTCCCAGGTGTCTCCACCGTCAGTGGAACGATAAACTCCACCTCCAGGTCCACCGCTATTCAAGCCCCAGGTGTTGATATGAATAGACCACATGCCTGCGTAAAGAATATTCGGATTTTCAGGATCCATGGCCAGATCTGCCGCACCAGTGCCTTCATCCACAAACAATATCTTTTCCCATGTATCACCACCATCTTTCGATCGGTAAACGCCTCTGTCTTGCTGAGGGCCATATGTGTGACCCAATGCAGCGGCATAGATAAGGTTGTTGTCTTTAGGGTGAACAATTACTCTTCCGATTCTTCCTGTTTTTTCCAATCCTTTATGCTCCCAGGTTCTTCCGGCATCAGGAGAGAAGTAGATGCCGTTTCCCATGGCATGGGCAGGGCGAATCACAAAGGTTTCTCCAGTACCTACCCAAACCTGATTAGGGTCAGAAGGGGCAAGGGCAACCGAACCAATGGAGGAAATATCCTGATCATCGAAAATCGGGCGGAAGTTGATGCCGCCATCATCGGTTTTCCAAAGACCACCGGAAGCAGCACCGATATAGCTGATCATAGGGTCTCCCGGAACACCAGCTACTGCAATAGCCCGGTTTCCTTCAGGACCAATAAATCGGAATCTATGATTGCCCAGTTTGGTATCTAATTGACTTTGTCCGTAGCTGCTGAGGCAGAGGACTGAAAGAATAAAGAGAGCGAGTTTTTTAAACATATAGTTAAGGTTTGCAGGAAGTTAATAAAAAAGGAGATCAGTATAAACCGATCTCCTTTTAATGTATTTCTTATAAATCTGATTACCAGCCAGTTCTGTAATCTCTTTTCACGAATTGGTTAGCCTCATCGAAGTTGGTAATCTTCATGTTAGGACCATCCCAAAGAAGTTTGATATAACGGCCAGGATAAGTGGTTCTGTTTCCTTCTTTCTTCTGGATATCGAAGCTTCTCAAGGCCAGATTACCCATTAGGATACTTTCAGTCAAAGGACCTGCAATATCGAAGTCAGAGCTACACTCTTTCTGCTTGTAACCTGCCATAGCGGCATTTACCCATTGTACGTAGTGTCCTTCCGGAACTCTTGGAATAGATTCTTTTACGTTCAAGGCTTCATTCAATTCCAAAGGAACCAATCTTGGATTGATACCATAAGTACCACACATCATCGTGCCACGAGTACCTTTGATGATCACACCATTTCCACCATCACCCATTTGCTCATTAGCTCCGAGTTCTTCTGGTCTTGGTGGCTGAATTCCTCCATCCATCCAGTGCAGCTTCAATGCTGGCTCATCGCCTCTTGCAGGGAAATCCAAAGTAATGTGAGAAGAAGGAGGGCAGCTTTCAGGGAAATAACCTCTTCTGAATTCTCCTACATATACGGAACCTACAGAAGCTTCAACTCCCGTTGGGTAGCCCAATTTCAAGGTTTTAAAGGCTGGCTCGATAATATGACATGCCATATCGCCTAGGGCACCTGTTCCATAATCCCACCAGCCTCTCCAGTTAAATGGAACCAGATTATCTACATAATCTCTTTTAGGAGCTGTTCCTAGCCATAGATCCCAGTCTAGTTCTTTTGGAACAGCAGCTTTCTTTTCTGCAGGCCAGGCAATACCTTGAGGCCAAACAGGTCTGTCAGTCCAGCACCATACTTCTTCTGCTTCGCCAATTAATCCTGCTTGATACCACTCCTGCATTTGACGCACACCGTCTCCTGATGCACCTTGGTTACCCATTTGAGTAACTACCTTATACTTATGAGCAGCTTCGGTCATTTGTCTGGCCTCAGCAATGTCATGAGTCAAAGGTTTTTGAACGTAAACATGAAGCCCTCTTTCCATAGCAGCCATAGATTGAATAGCGTGCATGTGGTCAGGGGTAGAGATGGTTACACCATCAAGGCCAGTTTCCTGCTCGAGCATTTTTCTGTAATCCTTATAGTATTTGGCATCGGCAAAAGTTTTAACCGCATTGGCGGCTCTTCTGTCATCTACATCACAAAGCGATACTACTTTAACAGCAGGGCTTTTAGCAGATTCGGTAAGGTCAGAATAACCTTTACCACCCACACCTATACCGCCAAGGTAGAAGGTGTCAGAGGGAGCTCTGAATCCTTTACCCAAAACGTGTCTAGGAACGATGGTGAATGCCGCAGTACCCAAGCCGAGAGTTTTAATAAAGTCTCTGCGCGAGTTGTTGTTTTTAGATTTTTCCATGGTTTCAAATTGTGAGCCAGCGCGCTCATGTTCATACAATCTTTTGTTAAAGATATTCTTTAACAGATCTAAGTGAGAGGTGTCTTCTCAGTGATATCGGACGCATTTTCAATTAGATCGCTGGATAAATTAAGGATAAAAGCCATAATCGGAAATGCTTTTTTGACAATGTACCTGTGAAGGATAGGGAAACTGGGGTTTCAACTGTTTAAAAAATCAAACGATACCATTAAAAACTATGTCTTTTTTCAGATGCGATTTCTTCTATATTACAATCGATTGTATGAGAACGCGCTGGAAATGTATACTACTGGTGTGCCTGATTAGTGGCACCCTAAAAGCACAGAATGTATTGGATCATGTGATGAACGGTTCTGAGCAGGGAAAGAGCCTGCCAGAAGTGCTATCATCCATTGAAGAAACGGAAGAAGCACGCTTCTTTTTCCTTCAGGAATGGATTGGAAAAATAACCGTTCAAAAAAACTTTGCTGGTAAAAAATTGGGAGAAGCATTAAGTGAATTGTTCGAAGGAACTGACTTAAATGTAGTTTCTATGTATCCTAAAGTGGTGGTAATTATTAAAGACCCAACAAAGGATATCAAAAGGAGAGAAGCGCTAATATCTGCCCTCATGGCAGGAAAGAAGGTGGAATCTTATCAATTTGGAGAAGAAGGAGACCAGCCACCAGGAACACAGTTAACCATTCAGGGAGAAGTAATTGACTGGACCACCGGAGAAGCTCTCCCTTATGCTACGGTAACAGTTAACGATACACTTACATCAGCGGCATCAGATGAGAATGGGTTATTCACATTAAGGCTCCAGCCGGGTACCTATGTGCTCAATTTCAGTTTTCTGGGTTATGATGAAAAGGTGTTCGACCTGTTGGCCTATGATAATGGAAAACTCTTTGTTGAATTGGAAAAGGAGTCTACTGAATTGGCAGAGGTAGTTGTTCAGGGAGAACGCGTTCAGGATTTGACTAAGAGTAAGATTGGTAGAACCTATTTAAGCGTAAGAGACATTAAGCTGGCACCAGCCTTCCTGGGAGAGGTTGATTTGGTAAAGCAAGTACAAACCCTACCGGGAGTAACTACTGTGGGTGAGGCTGCTACCGGTTTCAATGTGAGAGGTGGGAGTGTAGACCAAAACCTTATTCTATATGACGGAATGCCTGTTTTTAATAGTTCGCATGTCTTCGGATTCCTTACCACATTCAATCCGGAGGCTGTTAATGATGTGGCATTCTATAAAGGAGGTATTCCGGCTAATTATGGAGGAAGAATTTCTTCAGTGCTCGATATCAAGTCTAAGGACGGAGATATGGAGAAGTGGAATGCCAATGTTGGTCTCGGAATGATTACCAGCAATGCTATGGTCAACGGACCGATCAAAGAAGGAAAAACCTCGGTAGCCGCTTCAGTGCGTTCTACATACAGCAATTGGCTGGTTCATTCTATCAAAACAGACTATGCCGATTTAAGTGACAGCAAGGTTGGTTTTTACGATGC
>JABXIP010000326.1 GCA_013373005.1 Cytophagia bacterium
CCGAATGTAGTTCGAGACTTCAGAGACGAAGGTTACAATGATGTTTCCGAAACTTTTACCATGAATGCCGACACCGTTATGCTCTCAATAAGAGATTATGATGCAGATTTCAATGGTAGCATTAGGTATAGCCGCAGAAACAGAAGAAACTATGACTATCATTCAGAATTTACTGATCTGGACATTCGCGCTAGCAAAGACAATAGCTGGAGACTAGACAAACGTGCTACAGCCAGAGGTAGAAATATTGAAGAGGCCGATAGCAATGCTGAAGACATCAAGTTCAATTATCAGGTAAACACGAGTGAAATTATATTCGATCGTGAATTGAAATTGCCGGATGATGCCCAGTTCAGATTCCAGGATTTAGACATGACATTGTACATCCCGGTAAATCAGCCATTCAAAATCAATAGAGACATGAGTGGACTGCTCAACTACTTCAGCTATCGCTATAGCTGGTGGGAGGTTTACAGAAACACTTGGGTATTTGATGAAGATGGAACATTGCAATGTTTGAGCTGTACCGAAGAGAACAATGAGGTTAGTTCATCTTCACGCTCGGATTCCAAGACTTTCGAATACAGCAATTTCAGAGAACTCTCTATTTATGCCAGCATTCCGGTTACCATTAAGTATGGAGCAACCTATGATGTTCGAGTAGAAGGTGCTGCAAGCAAGTTCGATGAGCTGACTATGAGAATGAGCGGAAGTAACCTTATCGTTTCAGCACAAGATAATTACACTAGCTGGAGTGGTACCGAACTAATCGTTCAATTACCTGAGCTTGATAATCTAAACTTGAATGATGAGGCCAATATTTCACTCAATGGCACAAACCTGGAAAACACCAGAATTGTGGTAAGAGATGAGTCAAGACTGCAGCTTACAGGAAGCTTGCATAATCTGACCATGCTAGTACTTAATGACAGCAGAGTAGACTCCGAAGCAACCATTGATAACCTAACGCTGGAAGTCATGGACAAAAGCCGCTTTTATGGTTATGATGGCATGGTGGTAGATTGTGACCTAACCACCAATTCTGAAGCCAGAGCAAGGCTCAACATCAGAGAGTATTTATCGGTTGAAGCCAGCGGTTTTTCATCGGTCAGATACAAAGGATCACCTAGAGTTGAAATAAAAGAGAAATCAAATTCGGCAATAGTTAGCCAATATTAGAATTATAACTCACTGATAAACAACACATTTATTACCTTTACGCTGCACGCATAATTGTCAGACAAAAATTTTTGACAATATGCGTGCAACGTTATTTATCAATCATACATCTACCTTGTGTAGTCAACCAAAACATGCTTCAAATCAAAAGGTCAAAAACTGAAGAGAGGCTCTTAGATGATTGCCGCAAAGGCGACAGAAAAGCGCAAAGGGACTTGTACGAAAAGTACTCGGGCCTGATGTATTCTGTATGTCGCAGGTATATCAACGAGCCGGAAGCGGCAGAAGATGTTTTGGTATGCGGGTTTATGAAGGTGTTCAGCAAAATAGACCAATTTAAAAGTGAAGGCAGCTTTGAGGGCTGGATTCGCAGAATAATGGTCAATGAATCACTGACATACATCCGGAAGAACAAAAGCCTGTATATGCAGGTGGAGATTGAAAAAGCAGAACGCGAGCCAGACTACAGTCAGCTTGGCGATCACCTGGAAGAAGAAGATCTAATGAAAATGATCAACAGACTTCCGGCCGGTTACAGAACCGTTTTCAACCTCTACGCCATAGAAGGTTTTTCGCACAAGGAAATTGCCGAACAACTGGGGATAAGTGAAAACACTTCCAAGTCGCAGTTGAGCAGAGCAAGAGCCCACTTACAGAAGCTCTTGATTGAGGCAGAGAGTTATATGAATGATAAATTAATGAGCCATGAAGGGTAATAGATTAGATGAACTCTTTCGTAACGGACTTGAATCACATAAAGTAACCGCACCGCAAAGTGCCTGGGACAAGATTGAAGCAGGTCTACCGCAAAAGAACAGAAAGGGCGCTTACTTCTGGATTAGCATTGCGGCCTCCACGGTTTTATTAGCTGCCATTGGCTGGTTGGCCCTTAATAGCCAAAACGCCACAAAAGTAGCTCCGCAAGAGATCTTATCCGAAAATCCGCAAGACATTAATGAAAACACCACAGCTCAAAAGGATGACAACCCAGAGTTGGAGCACCCGAAAATGCAAGAGCCGGCTGAGATTATCACTCCTGCTGAAGACAAGGTTACTCAGCTTCCAAATTTAGTAGCTGAGAAGGCAACAGACACTCCTTCTAACTTTACTGACGCTGTTCAAACCGATCTGAATACGCTTAGCAACGAATCATTCGAATTAAAAATCGAACCTATTCGTTTACAATCAGTGAGTCTTCAATCTCTTACTGCTAATCACTCGGGCAAAGACTTTCAGATAAACACTCAGGCGCTAATGGAAAGCATTATGCTCAGCAGACAAGAGTTTGAGCAACTTGAAGGTGAGCATAAAAAGAAATTCGGGTTTCTTGAGGGAATCGTATCAATGGCAAAAGGTATGAATAATGGTGCCAAAGCCCTTTCTGAAATAAGAAAGTCCAAAAATGAATTCATCACCAACGATCTGAAGTATGGAGACAAAACAGAGTCAACTTCTCAAGATCAACAAGATGAGGAACCGAATCATAAACAATACTAGTCAACAACTCAAAATAACTTATAAGCAATGAAAACTACCTTTAAAACCACCTCATTGATCATGTTGGTCGCATGCTTAGTGAGTACAAACACCTACGCTCAGAATGGCTTGACAGACGACCTGTCAATCACCTCCAGCGTACTGCAAAAGGGCTTAAGCCCTTCGCTAAGTCTTTCCGAATACAAGGTCTATCCCTCGTTGAGGATTGAAAAAGAAGAAACGCCTGTTACTGTTTCTTCATATAAAACCCGTTGGGACAGACGCTACGACATAGACAAATACTACCCAAGAAGAGGCACCAGCAACTTCGTAAATGTTTACTTAGGGCTGAACAACTGGTTGGAGGATGGTGACTTGCCTAATAGCGACAAGCTCTACAGCCTCATCCCGATTAACTCATGGTATTTGGGCGTGAATTTCGACAACGTAACCAATGTATTAGGCCCACTATATTTAGACTGGGGAATTGGAGCAAGCTTAATGGATTACGCTTTCGAGAACACGAGAGTAGAAGTAATCAAACAACCTGACGGCATTGCCTTTCAGGAAAGAGCCGACATTACAGGCAGAAAGAGTAAAATTAATGTAGGCTACCTGAACGTTCACTTTGTTCCCACCATTTCATTTGGCAGATACAGAGACTTTAGAGTTGGCTTTGGAGTGTATGGCGGTTACCGCATACTCAGCAACACCAAAATGAAATTCGATGATGCCAATGGTGATAAGCAGAAAGAAAAACAAAACGATAGTCTTCACCTCAATTCATTCAAATATGGCTTTAGAGCTATGGTTGGCTGGGACTTCTTCGATATGTTCTTCAACTACGATTTAACCGAATTCTTTGATGAAGACGTGAACGCTCCTCGCCTTACTCCTGTCACTTTTGGAATTGTATTCTAATCAGAACTCAAAACATTCAAACAACATGAAAAAAATTACTCAAACTATCATCTTGGGATTGATACTGGTCATGTCAGTCTCACAAGCGCAAGCACAATGGCGCTGGATGCGCTACGGAGACTATGAAAGACTGGACACCGTAGTTAGCATTCCTAAATACGAAAACAACAAACTCTACATATCTGACGATGACTTCTACTTGCGTGTAGGCTTCTTAGGCCTTGAGGTTGAAGTAGAAGACCG